>NZ_JALGQI010000060.1:0-572 GCF_022810385.1 Rhodococcus sp. ARC_M12
GCTCCGCCGTTGGTGTTCGGTGGGGTGGAGTTGGCGTCGTTGCTGGCCGAGGAGCGGGTCACGCATGCGTTCGTGACGCCTGCGGCGTTGGCGTCGGTGGATCCGGTGGGGTTGGAGTCGGTTCAGGTGGTGGTGACCGGTGGTGATGTGTGTGCGCCGGAGTTGGTGGCGCGGTGGGCGCCGGGTCGGCGGATGTTCAATGCGTACGGTCCGACGGAGGCGACGATTTTCTCGTCGATTTCGTCGGCGTTGGTGGTGGGGGAGTCGGTCGATATCGGTTCGCCGACGATCGGTTTCGCGGAGGTGGTGTTGGATGCGCGGTTGAATCCGGTGCCCGTCGGTGTGGTGGGTGAGTTGTATCTGGCGGGTCCGGCGTTGGCTCGTGGGTATCACGCGCGGTTGGGTTTGACGGCGGAGCGGTTCGTGGCCAATCCGTTCGGTGGTGTGGGTTCGCGGATGTATCGCACCGGTGATGTGGTGCGGTGGAATGCTTCGGGTGCGTTGGAGTATGTGGGGCGTAGCGATTTTCAGGTGAAGGTGCGTGGTTTCCGGATCGAGTTGGGTGAGATCGA
>NZ_JALGQI010000013.1:0-187413 GCF_022810385.1 Rhodococcus sp. ARC_M12
CGCAGAGTTACGGCGGCCATAGCGGAGGGGAAACGCCCGGTCCCATTCCGAACCCGGAAGCTAAGCCCTCCAGCGCCGATGGTACTGCACTCGACAGGGTGTGGGAGAGTAGGACACCGCCGAACACCCGTTGTAAAAAGGGGACCCACTTGGTGGGTCCCCTTTTTGCGTTTGTACCGAAATCCGAAAGGACGCCCGTGTCGGAAGACAACAACGATCGTCGCCCCTCCCGAGGGGACGGCGGCAACCGCCCGAGCGAGTCCCGAGACCGCAACCCCCGCGCTCAGGACCGCCGCGGAGACCCGCGTCGTTCGGACGGTCCTCCCCGCAGGCGTGGCGGTGAAGGTGGGTTCTCCGGCGATCGCCGCGGAAACAGCGCGTCGTCGGACCGTCGACCGCCGCGTCCCGATGAGCCGGATCTACCCGACGAGGTCGAAGCCGGACAGCTCGAACCCGCAGTACGTCGAGACCTGCTGAGCTTGGACAAGAACAACGCAACCGCCGTCGCACGTCACCTCGTGATGACCAGCAGGCTGCTCGACGACGATCCGCAGTTGGCGCTGCTGCATGCGCGCGCTGCTCGTCAGCGAGCCGGCCGCATCGCCGTAGTGCGCGAAACCGCAGGGATCGCTGCGTACCACGCCGGCGAGTGGGCCGAAGCATTGTCGGAGCTTCGCGCCGCTCGGCGGATGGCCGGCGGACCGGGTCTGATCGCTGTGATGGCCGACTGCGAGCGCGGACTCGGCCGACCCGAGCGCGCGATCGAACTCGGTCGCAGCGACGAAGCGCGTGAGTTGACCGGCGAGGAAGCGTCGGAGCTTCGGATCGTTGTGGCAGGTGCCCGAATGGATCTGAACCAGTACGACCAGGCCGTCGTCACTCTGCAGACCCCGGACCTCGACGCATCTCGCTCGGGAACCGCGGCTGCTCGCCTGTTCTACGTCTATGCAGATGCTCTCGTTGCGGCGGGTCGCGTCGACGAAGGTGTGAAGTGGTTCCTCAACGCTGCCGCAGCCGATGTCGATGGTGAGACCGACGCGGAAGAGCGAGTCGAGGAGCTGTCCGGAGGCAATCGGTGACGATGCTGCGTGATCTCCACGACGTTCTACTGCTCGACCTCGACGGCACCGTCTATGCCGGCAAGGACCCTATTCCCGGTGCAGTGGAAGCACTGTCGGGTGGTTCGGAGAAGCAGTACTTCGTCACCAACAATGCCAGCCGAGCCCCCGAGGACGTTGCCGAACATCTGCGTGGTCTCGGCTTCGACACCACGGCAGAGTTCGTCGTCACCAGTTCCGAGGCCGGTGCCCGTGTGTTGGCGGGCAAGCTGGACCCAGGTTCTCGCGTGCTGGTCGTCGGCACCGACGCGTTGGCGGACGAGATCACCAAGGTCGGTCTAGAACCGGTCAGGTCTGCCGACGACGACCCGGTCGCAGTGGTGCAGGGTCACTCGGTCGACACGGGCTGGAAGATGCTGGCCGAGGCCGTCCTCGCCATCCGTGCGGGTGCGCTGTGGGTGGCCACGAACATCGATGCCACCCTGCCGACCGAGAGAGGACTCGTTCTGGGGAACGGGTCGATGGTCGCAGCGGTTCGCAACGCCACCGAGATCGAGCCGATCGTGGCAGGCAAGCCCGCTGCCCCGATCATGCACGACGCCATCGAGCGCAGCGGAGCACGCTCAGCACTGGTCGTCGGAGACCGGCTCGACACCGACATCGCCGGCGCGAACGAAATTGGCCTGCCGTCGCTGCTGGTGCTGACCGGCGTCAGTACCGCTGCCGAGTTGTTGCGTGCTCCTCGGCATCTGCGGCCCACTCACATCGGCACCGATCTCGGAGTCCTGAACGAGGACGAGACGGCGTCGTGCGTCGGTAGCAAGACCGGCTGGACGGTCGGCATCGAGAACGAGGTGCTGTCGGTGCGGTACGGCGGCGACGGTGCGCCGAATGCGTTCGAGGGTGCGCTCGCGACACTGAACGTCGCCTGGTCCGGCTCGACCTTCTCGGACGTTCACTTCGAGGGGGATCGACTCGACGATCTGCGTTCGCTGCTCGGGTGCTGACACAGCATTCGACCGCGGCGTTCGGAGAGCGGCGGCGATCGGGCGTTCGTCGGACCCATCCGATAGCGTGAGAGGCGATGAGCGCGTCTATCCCACTACCAGGACAGCACCGGCCGAGCAGTGCCGGCGATGAACCGTCGGCAGATCCGGACACCGTTCGCACCGAAGTTTCCTCGCTGCTGAATCAGCTCACGATCGAGTCGACGGACCACGAGGGATCAGAGACTGTGGACGCCGACGCCGACGCCCTCGCGCGCGACGCAAGTCTGCTGGACCGGGCGCACGAGGTACTCGTACGTGCCCTGACCACCGTCGACAAGACCTGACGTGGCTCGTCGCGCACGTGTCGACGCCGAATTGGTTCGGCGTGGACTCGCCAGATCCCGTGAGCACGCTTCGGAGTTGATCGACGCAGGCCGAGTGAAGATCGCCGGGACCGTGGCCTCCAAGCCTGCGACTGCGGTGGAACCGGGTACGCCTCTGCTGGTCGCGGAAGAGGACAACGAGGTCTCGTGGGCCTCACGCGGCGCACACAAGCTGCTCGGTGCACTCGACGCATTCGAGCCTCTCGGTTTGACGGTCGAGAACGCTCGTTGTCTGGACGCCGGTGCGTCCACCGGTGGGTTCACCGACGTTCTACTCAGTCGAGGCGTTCGTGAAGTCGTTGCTGTCGACGTGGGGTACGGGCAGCTGGTGTGGCGCCTGCAATCCGACGCCCGAGTGCACGTGATCGACCGCACCAACGTCCGGTCGATCGACGCCGACACGATCGGCGGACCGGTCGACGTGATCGTTGCAGATCTGTCGTTCATCTCGCTGAAGCTCGTTCTTCCCGCATTCGTTGCATGCTCGAAGCCGGGCACCAACATGGTGTTGATGGTCAAGCCGCAGTTCGAGGTCGGCAAGGATCGAGTGGGTTCCGGCGGTGTGGTTCGAAATCCCGCGCTGCGAGCCGAAGCCGTCGAGGACGTGGCCAAGGCGGCCGTCGGCGTGAACCTCACGGTGCAGGCGGTGGCAGCAAGCCCACTGCCGGGGCCGTCGGGCAATGTCGAGTACTTTCTGTGGCTGAGGGCAGGTGCAGGCGAGGAATCGCCACGCGCCGACATCACGGAACTCGTCCGGCTCGCGATCGAGGAAGGACCACAGTGACTCCGTCCCATGCGGCACCGGAACTGGAGTCGACCCGAGAAATACTTCTCGTCGCCCATCCCGGTCGACCGGACATCGCCGAGACGGCCCGCCGCGTAGGCAAGGTGTTCGACGAAGCAGGTATCTGCCTTCGCGTGTTGGTGGACGAGGTCGAGCCATCGAAGATCGAGGCTTCCGATACGGAGGAACACGACCACGTGTTCGTTGCGGACATGAAGCTCAACGTCGTCGAGTTCGGCCCCGACGCGGCCGCAGGGTGCGAGATGGTCCTCGTCCTGGGCGGTGACGGCACCTTCCTGCGCGCAGCCGAGCTCGCTCGAGCAGCCTCCATTCCGGTGCTCGGCATCAACCTCGGACACGTCGGGTTCCTGGCCGAGGCGGAGGCCGACCATCTCGAAGATGCGCTGGCTCGCGTCATCGCCGGTGACTACCGCATCGAGCAACGCATGACGCTGGACATCGCGGTTCGCGTCGGAGATCAGGTGGTCGATCGCGGCTGGGCGTTGAACGAGGCGAGCATCGAGAACGGGTCCCGGCTCGGAGTGCTCGAGGTGGTCCTCGAAGTCGACGGTCGACCGGTGTCCGCCTTCGGGTGTGACGGCGTGCTGATCTCCACGCCGACGGGTTCGACGGCCTACGCGTTCTCGGCCGGTGGACCGGTGGTGTGGCCGGAACTCGAAGCGATACTGGTCATTCCGAGCAACGCACATGCTTTGTTCGCGCGCCCGCTCGTGACCAGTCCCGAGTCGATCGTCGCGGTCGAGATCGATGCCGGTGGACACGCGGGATTCGTGTTCTGCGACGGCAGGCGCACGCTGAGCCTGCCTGCCGGCGCTCGCGTCGAGGTGGTGCGGGGAGCGTCACCGATCAAATGGGTTCGACTCGATTCGGCACCGTTCGCCGATCGCATGGTCAAGAAATTCGAACTGCCCGTGACCGGGTGGCGGGGGAGAGCGAGGTAGGGATGCTCGAAGAGATTCGGATCGACAGCCTCGGAGTCATCTCCGGTGCCAGTGCACAGTTTCACGAGGGGCTGACCGTACTCACCGGCGAGACCGGTGCCGGTAAGACCATGGTGGTCACCAGTCTGCACCTGCTGTCGGGTGCCCGCGCCGACGCAGGCCGGGTTCGGCTCGGAGCGCAGCGCGCGGTGGTCGAGGGACGATTCAGTACCGACACCGCGTCGGAGCAGGTGATCGAGGACGTCGACAAGGTGCTCGAGTCCTCGGGAGGTCAACGCGACGAGGACAATTCGATCATCGCCGTACGTACCGTCAACTCCGACGGTCGTTCTCGTGCGCACCTCGGTGGGCGCAGTGTGCCCGCGTCGGTGCTGTCCAACTTCACCGACTCGTTGCTGACGGTGCACGGTCAGAACGATCAGCTGCGTCTGCTGCGTCCCGACCAGCAGCTCGGCGCACTGGACAGGTTCGCCGGCGACACAGTGGCGTCGCTGGTCTCGAAGTACCGCACCGCGCGCAAGACGTGGCTCGACGCGCGCAACGAGCTGATCGATCGCACCGAACGAAGCCGTGAGCTGGCACAGGAAGCGGACCGGCTGCAGTTCGGACTACAGGAGATCGACTCCTTGGCACCGGAGCCGGGCGAAGATCGCTCGGTGGCCGAGGACGTGCGCCGGCTGGGGGACCTCGATTCGTTGCGGGAGACCGCGGAAGGTGCTTCGGCGGCTCTTGTCGGGAGCACCGAGGAGGCGTCGGACACGGCCTCGGCGTTGTATCTGCTGGGCGAGGCGCGCTCTCGCCTCGAACACGCCGAGGACGCCGCTCTGACCGAGCTGCTGCCGCGACTGAACGACGCGATGGCCATCGTCGGCGACATCGGGGCAGACCTCACCTCGTACCTGACGGATCTGCCGTCCGATCCAGGCGCGCTCGACTCGATCCTGAATCGGCAGGCCGAGCTGAAATCGCTGACGCGCAAGTACGCCGCCGATGTCGACGGTGTCATCGCCTGGGCGGAGGATGCCCGTGAGCGCCTCTCGCACATCGACACCTCGGCCGATGCTCTCGCCGAGCTGAGCTCCAAGGTCGACGCGGCTGCGGTCGACGTGGCGGCAGCTGCCGCCAAGCTCAGTGCGGCACGGGCGAAGGCGTCGGTGAAGCTCTCGAAGGCGGTCAGCGTCGAGCTGGCGGGCTTGGCGATGGGAAAAGCCAAGCTGCAGATCGATGTTCGCGCACTGCCCGCCGGGCCGTCGGACACGGCTCCGATCGTCGTCGACGGCACCGAACTGCATGCGGGCAGCAATGGCGTCGACGAGGTCGAGTTTCGCCTGTCCGCGCACGACGGTGCCCAGGCTCTGCCGATCAGCAAGAGTGCGTCGGGCGGTGAGCTGTCGCGGGTGATGTTGGCGCTCGAAGTGGTGTTGGCGGGCTCGGACAAGGGCGCGACGATGGTCTTCGACGAGGTCGACGCCGGAGTGGGTGGACGTGCGGCCGTCGAAGTCGGGCGTCGACTCGGCCGATTGGCTCGCACGCACCAGGTCATCGTGGTCACCCACTTGCCGCAGGTCGCAGCGTTTGCCGACACGCACCTGGTGGTCGACAAGACCGATGCGAAGAAGGGTGCGGCGAACAGTGGGGTTCGGACGCTGTCGTCGTCGGAACGCGTCGTCGAGCTCGCGAGAATGCTCGCGGGTCTGGACGATACGGAGACCGGTCGCGCGCATGCCGAGGAGCTGCTGGCCACCGCAAACGCCGATCGAGCAGCGCTGTAACTTTTGGTGCTGATGTGATCAGTGTGGTAGTTGTTTCGGCGCGCCTCCATCGCCGGGCGTGTCGATCGGGTCATCATGGTCCTCATGAAGATGCCGGCACTGCTGTCACGTAGTCAGGATTCGCTGCCCGGAATCACTGGGATCGCGCGAGTCGATCGCAGCACGGCCAAGCTCCTCAAACGGGTCGGCCCCGGTGACATCGTCGTGCTCGACGAGCTCGACCTGGACCGGCTGACCGCCGATGCGCTCGTCGAGGCAGGGGTGCTCGCGGTCGTCAACGCGTCGCCCTCGATCTCCGGGCGCTACCCGAACCTGGGTCCCGAGGCCATCGTCGCCAACGGGATCACCTTGATCGACTCGGCCGGCACCGAGATCTTCAAGAAGATCAAGGACGGCACCAAGATTCGCCTCAACGACGGTGGTGTCTACACCGGCGATCGGCGCCTCGCCAAGGGTGACGAGCAGAGCGAAGCCGAGATCTCGGACAAGATGATCGAGGCCAAGACGGGTCTGGTCGACCATCTGGAAGCGTTCTCGGGCAACACGATCGAGTTCATTCGAACCGAGAGTCCGCTGCTCATCGACGGCGTCGGCGTGCCGGACATCGACATCGACCTCAAGGGTCGTCACGTGGTGATCGTGGCCGACGGTCCCGGTCACGCCGAGGATCTGAAGAACCTCAAGCCGTTCATCAAGGAGTACTCGCCCGTCATCATCGGCGTCGGCGCAGGTGCCGATACCGCGATGAAGGCGGGTCATCGCCCTGATCTCATCGTCGGCGATCCCGAGGACGTCACGGCGCAGACGCTCAAATGTGGTGCCGAGGTGGTGCTTCCGGCAGATTCCGACGGACACGCGCAGGGCCTCGAACGCATTCAGGATCTGGGTATCGGTGCCATGACGTTCCCGGCCACCGGTGCCGCTGCCGATCTCGCACTGTTGTTGGCCGATCATCACGGGGCCTCGCTCATCGTGTCGGTCGGTAGTCCGGCCAGCCTGGACGAGTTCTTCGATCGCGGTCGACGCAACACCAACCCGGCCGCATTCATGACGCGTCTGAAGGTCGGTGCCAAGCTGGTCGACGCCAAAGCTGTGGCGACGCTGTACCGCAGCCGCGTGTCCGGCGGCGCGATCGCCCTGCTGATTCTGGCGGCGCTCGTTGCCGTGATCGTGGCGTTGGCCGTGTCCAACATCGGCGGTGAAGCGTTGGATTGGGCAATCGATCTGTGGAACCGGTTCGCTCTGTGGTTCCAGGGGTTGCTTTCGTGATTTCGCTTCGCCAACATGCCATTTCGCTGGCAGCGGTCTTCGTGGCACTGGCCATCGGCATAGTGCTCGGTTCGGGTCTGCTGTCGAGTGGACTGGTCTCTGGCCTCCGAGACGACAAGACCGGTCTCGAAACTCAGGTGGACGATCTGCAGGCGACCAACAATCAGCTCGGTGAGCAACTCAACTCGGCCGACGGCTTCGACGCCGCGGTGTCGGGCCGGGTGTTGCGCGATGCGTTGGTCGATCGCAGTGTTGTGGTCATCACCACCCCCGATGCCGACCCCGGGGATGTCGACGGAGTCACGCGGTCGATCGGAGCGTCGGGTGCCACCGTCACCGGCCGGGTGTCACTGACCGATTCGTTCGTCTCCGCTGCGAACGGTGACGATCTTCGTACGCGCCTGACCAACGTCATTCCGGCCGGCGTGCAGTTGCGTACCGGCGCGGTGGACCAGGGCAGCCTCGCCGGAGACCTGCTCGGTTCGGTGCTGCTGCTCAATGCGGAGACCGCTCAGCCACAGTCGACTCCCGAGGAGCTCTCACTGGCGCTGGAGACGCTGCGTAGCGGTGGGTTCATCGCCTACGACAACGGTGCCGTCGCGCCCGCTCAATTGGCTGTGGTCGTCACCGGTTCCGGCACCTCGGACGTGGAGGACGGCAATCTCGGTGCCATCGTCGCGCGGTTCGCGGGCGCTCTCGACTCACGTGGCGCAGGCGCGGTACTGGCGGGCCGATCCGGCGCGGCGGAGGGCAACGGCTCCATCGCTGTCGTGCGGGCCGATTCGGCGCTGTCGTCCGCGCTCAGCACCGTCGACAACGTCGACCGTGAAGCAGGACGGATCACCACTGTTCTCGCCTTGGCGGAGCAGCTGGACGGGGCGTCGGGCCGCTACGGCACCGGGCCGAACGCGAACGCCGTGACCGTCGGAGCGCCGGCGAGCTGATCGCCGTCGGAACGAGCGTGTCGTTGGCGGTGAGGTAGGTACTGGTGTTACCGTGAAGTCCCGTGGGTAGCAGGCCCAATTTCCACGCTTCACCTCTCTTATCAGCCCCCTGATAGGAGCAAGCCCTGCAGACTCGTCACGGGAGCCTCATTGTCACGCCTTCAGTCGCGTTCCGACACCAAGCACATTTTCGTCAGTGGGGGCGTTGCGTCCTCACTCGGAAAAGGCCTGACGGCATCCAGCCTCGGCCAGCTACTGACCGCACGCGGACTGCGCGTGACCATGCAGAAGCTCGATCCGTACCTCAATGTCGATCCCGGCACGATGAACCCGTTCCAGCACGGTGAGGTCTTCGTTACCGAGGACGGCTCCGAGACCGACCTGGACGTCGGACATTACGAGCGGTTCCTCGACCGCGATCTGTCCGGGTTCGCCAATGTCACCACCGGCCAGGTCTACTCGACGGTCATCGCCAAGGAACGCCGCGGAGAGTACCTGGGCGACACCGTTCAGGTCATCCCACACATCACCGACGAGATCAAGCGCCGCATTCTCGCGATGAACGGCCCGGACCTCCAGGGGCACCAGCCGGACGTCGTGATCACCGAAATCGGCGGCACCGTCGGAGATATCGAGTCGCAGCCGTTCCTCGAAGCTGCGCGTCAGGTGCGCCACGACGTCGGCCGCAACAACGTGTTCTTCCTGCACGTGTCGCTCGTTCCGTTCCTGGCTCCGTCCGGTGAACTCAAGACCAAGCCCACCCAGCACTCCGTCGCAGCACTGCGCAGCATCGGTATTCAGCCCGACGCGTTGATCCTGCGTTGCGATCGCGACGTGCCGCCGGGACTGAAGAACAAGATCGCGCTCATGTGCGACGTCGACGTCGACGGCTGCATCTCCACGCCCGACGCGCCGTCGATCTACGACATCCCCAAGGTGCTGCACAAGGAAGGCTTGGACGCGTACGTCGTCCGTCAGCTCGGTCTGCCGTTCCGCGATGTCGACTGGACCATCTGGGGCGGTCTGCTCGAGCGCGTCCACCAGCCACGCGAAACCGTGCGCGTCGGCCTGGTCGGCAAGTACGTGGACCTGCCCGACGCGTATCTCTCGGTCACCGAGGCGCTGCGTGCGGGTGGATTCGCTCATCGCGCCAAGGTCGAGATCAAGTGGGTTCCCTCCGACGAATGCTCGACGCCTGCGGGGGCGCAGGCCGCATTGGGCGACGTCGACGCCGTGCTCATTCCCGGTGGTTTCGGTATCCGCGGCATCGAGGGCAAGCTCGGGGCCATCGAGTTCGCACGCACACGCAAGATTCCGTTGCTGGGTTTGTGCCTCGGACTGCAGTGTGTGGTCATCGAGGCGGCTCGTTCGGTCGGTCTGACCGATGCCAATTCCGCCGAGTTCGATCCGGACACCAAGGATCCGGTGATCTCCACCATGGCCGATCAGGAAGACGCCGTCGCCGGTGACGCCGATCTCGGTGGCACGATGCGCCTCGGTGCCTACCCGGCAACCCTGCAGAAGGGCTCGGTCGTCGCGGCGTCGTACGGCACCGAGAGCGTCTCGGAGCGGCACCGTCATCGCTACGAGGTCAACAACGACTACCGGGACCGAATTGCCAAGAGCGGCTTGGTGTTCAGCGGTACCTCTCCGGACGGCCACCTGGTCGAGTTCGTCGAGTTGCCTGCCTCGGTGCACCCGTTCTTCGTCGCCACTCAGGCGCATCCGGAGCTCAAGAGCCGGCCCACCCGTCCGCATCCGCTGTTCGCGTCGCTGATCAACGCCGCGCTCAAGTACAAGGCCGCGGAACGTCTGCCCGTCGACGTGCATGGAGATGCCGTGCAGACGGAGGAATCGGACGCCGCCGCCGAGACCGTTGGATGACCGAGTCCCGGCACGAGTTCACCACCCTCGACTCGTCGGTGCCGTACTCCGGTGCCATCCTCGCGCTCCGGCTCGATCAGGTCGCGATGCCGAACGGTCGTCAGGCCGAGCGTGAGGTGATCGAGCATCACGGTGCGGTCGGGATTCTGGCCGTCGACGATCAGGACCGAGTGGCGATGATCGAGCAGTACCGGCACCCCATCGGTCGACGCCTGTGGGAGTTACCTGCCGGCCTGCTCGACGCGCCGGGGGAGCAGCCGGTGCTGGCAGCCCAGCGTGAGCTCGCCGAGGAAACCGGGCTCGCCGCCCAGACGTGGTCGGTTCTGGTCGATGTGCTCGCCTCGCCCGGGTTCACCGACGAGGCCGTGCGGATCTTCCTCGCTCAGGATCTGACCGAGGTCGATCGGCCCGAGGCCCACGACGAGGAAGCAGACATAAAGCTTTCCTACGTGCCACTGGACGAGGCCGTCCGTCGCGCGCTGTCGGGCGAGATCGTCAACGCATCCGCCGTGGCCGGGGTGCTCGCTTTCGCTGCGGCGCGCGCCGCCGGTACCGAACTGCGCCCGGCCGATGCGCCGTGGGCGGATCTACCCACTGCGTTCGAGAATCGGAAGAGTTCACGAAAGTAGCCACCGTGATCGGGCAGCAGATCGGCACGTACCTCGACCATCTGGTGGTCGAGCGCGGTTCGGCACCGAACACGGTGTCGTCCTACCGTCGCGATCTGGTGCGGTACGAGCGCTTTCTGAGTGGTTACGGCATCACCGATCTGGCGAAGGTCGCCGAGAACGACATCACCGAGTTCGTGCTCTATCTCCGGCGCGGCGACGACGAATATCCTGCTCTCGCAGCGAGTTCGGCTGCTCGGACGTTGATCGCGGTGCGGGGTCTGCACCGATTCGCGCTGGCCGAGGGCATGGTCGACCGCAACGTCGCGAGTGAGGTCAAGCCGCCCCAGCCGGCGAAGCGACTACCGAAGTCGCTCCCCGTCGACCAGGTCGTGGCGTTGCTCGAATCGGCGTCGGTCGCCGGCCCCGACGCGCCACGAGGGCTGCGAGATCGAGCCTTGCTGGAACTGCTGTATTCCACCGGAGCTCGCATTTCCGAGGCCGTCGGGCTGGACGTCGACGACATCGACACCGAGGCCCGCTCGGTGCTACTGCGCGGCAAAGGCGGTAAGCATCGCATCGTCCCGGTCGGACGACCCGCGATCGAGGCCGTCGACGCCTACCTGGTGCGTGGGCGGCCGGGGCTGGTCTCGCGCTCGAACCCTGCGCTGTTCCTCAACGTCCGGGGCGGCAGGTTGTCTCGGCAGAGCGCGTGGCAGGTGTTGCAGGATTCCGCACAAAGGGCGGGAATCACCGCAGGGGTCTCACCGCACGTCCTTCGACATTCCTTCGCGACTCATCTGCTCGACGGTGGTGCCGACGTCCGCGTCGTGCAGGAGTTGTTGGGGCATGCATCGGTGACGACGACGCAGATCTACACCCTCGTGACCGTCAACACGCTGCGCGAAGTGTGGGCCGGCGCGCACCCGCGGGCGAGATAGCACGAGGCCGGCGGTCGTGTGTCAGCGTGTCCGATGACATTGCCGGCGCACCAAGCGGTAGCGTTTGCCAGATCTACTCGAAGACGAACGGGACAGGGGAGCGCTGGAACGTGTCGACACCGCAGCCGCCAGCGGCGGAGTCAGCTTTGGATCATCCACATCTCGACGGCGCCCTGTTCCAGACGCGTCAACCGGAATCCAGTCGGGAGACACGCGACATCATTCCTGCTCCGAACGAGCTCGGGCCCACGGGTCGTATGACCCGGCCGGTCCCGGATCCGCAGCCGTTGTCCAGTCACGGCCCGGCCAAGATCATTGCAATGTGCAACCAGAAGGGTGGCGTCGGCAAGACGACATCGACCATCAATCTCGGTGCCTCGCTGGCCGGCTACGGCCGCCGCGTACTGCTCGTGGACCTCGACCCGCAGGGCGCACTGTCCGCGGGATTGGGCGTCGCACATCACGAGCTCGATCTGACGGTCTACAACCTCCTCGTCGAAGCGAAGGTCTCGGCCGACGACGTGTTGATGCGCACCCGCGTCGAGAATCTCGATCTGCTGCCCAGCAACATCGATCTCTCCGCGGCCGAGATTCAGTTGGTCACCGAGGTCGGCCGGGAGCAGACGCTCGGGCGGGTGCTGCATCCGATTCTCGATCGTTACGACTACGTCCTCATCGATTGCCAGCCGTCCCTCGGTCTGTTGACGGTCAACGCGCTCACGTGTGCCGACGAGGTGCTGATCCCGATGGAGTGCGAATACTTCAGCCTCCGCGGGCTGGCGTTGCTCAACGACACCGTCGAGAAGGTGCGCGATCGTCTCAACCCACGTCTGAAGCTGGCCGGCATCGTGGTGACGATGTTCGACGCCCGCACGCTGCACTCGCGTGAGGTGATGACGCGAGTGGTCGAGGTGTTCGGCGACGTCGTCTACGACACGGTGATCACTCGTACCGTCCGATTCCCGGAAACCAGTGTCGCCGGAGAACCGATCACTACCTGGGCTCCCAAATCCGGCGGCGCACAGGCGTACCGCGCCCTTGCGCGCGAGGTGATCTACCGGTCCGGTCCGTGACCGTCGACGCTGCCGACGACGCCCCGATCGAGGTTCCCGCCGACGCGGATCCGTCGAAATTCAGGGTGCGGTTGCTCAACTTCGAGGGCCCGTTCGATCTGCTGCTGTCGCTGATCAGTCAGCACCGCATGGACGTCACCGAAGTGGCGTTGCACACCGTCACCGACGATTTCATCTCGTTCACCAAATCGCTCGGTGCCGATGTCGGTCTCGATCAGACGACTGAGTTCCTCGTCGTCGCCGCCACACTGCTCGATCTCAAGGCGGCACGGTTGCTGCCCTCGGGTGATGTGGAGGACGCCGAGGATCTGGCTCTACTCGAAGTACGGGATCTACTGTTCGCGCGGTTGCTGCAGTACCGCGCGTACAAGCAGGTTGCTCTGCTGTTCGGTGAGCTGGAAGCTGCTGCGTTGCGGCGCTATCCGCGATCGGTGTCGGTGGAGGACAGGTACGCAGACCTGATTCCCGAGGTGCTTCTCGGCGTCGACCCGGCCACGTTCGCCGACATCGCCGCAGCGGCCTTCAGACCCAAGCCGATTCCCCAGGTGGGACTCGATCACATCCATCAGCACGCGGTCTCGATTCCCGAGCAGGCGGCGTGGTTGCTGGAGAATCTGCAGGGCCGAGGACTGAACGAGTGGGCGTCGTTCTCGGAGTTGGTGCAGGACTGCGAGGTGCAGGTGGAAATAATCGCTCGATTCCTGGCGTTGCTGGAGCTGTTCCGGCAACAGGTGATCGCATTCGAGCAGCCTGAGCCGCTCGGCGATCTTCGAGTGAGTTGGACCGGTAAGGACGAAGGACCCATCGTGGTCACGGAAGAGGACTACGCATGAGTGCCGATCCCGAACTCGAGCTCGAGGACGTCGAGGATTCCGAGGAGCTCGACGACACCACTCTCGCGTCGGCGCTGGAAGCTGTGTTGCTGATCGTCGACACTCCCGCCTCGGACGAGCAGCTCGCCTCGGCCGTGGGTGCATCGGTGGCCCGCGTGCGCGCGGCCTTGACGGCGATGGCCGCTGCACTGACCGAACGAACCAGCGGAATCGACCTTCGGTACGCCGGTGACGGATGGCGTTTCTACACCCGAACCGCCTATGCGCCGTACGTCGAACGGCTGCTTCTGGACGGCGCTCGGTCCAAGCTCACACGCGCGGCATTGGAAACCCTGGCCGTGATCGCATATCGTCAACCGTTGACCCGCGCGCGAGTCAGCGCCGTGCGAGGAGTCAATGTCGATGGAGTGATGCGTACGTTGCTCGCCCGTGGACTGATCTCCGAAGCAGGAACCGACCCGGAGACGACCGGCACGATGTACTGCACCACCGAGTTGTTCCTCGAACGGCTCGGGCTCGCATCGCTCGGTGATCTACCCGAACTGGCACCGCTGTTACCGGGTGTGGACCTGATCGACGAGATCAGTGACAGCATGGACACCGACCCGAGAACGACCCGCTCCACCAAGAACCGCGGATCGAAACCCGATCCGGCAGCCGAGCTCGACTCGGACGACTGATAGGTAAGACAAGTGAACAAGCCCGCTCGCCGTGATGGCACACCGGACCGTAACAAGAGACAAGACCCACGCAGGAAGCCGACCGCAGGTAGGTCGGACACTCCGCGTGACGCGCGCCGCGGAGATCGCACCCGCGACGCTGCACCCCGTGACGGGGCTCCCCGTACCGGAGCACCTCGCGCTGGAGCCCCGCGCACCGGGGGACCTCGCGCAGGCGCACCCCGTACCGGAGCTCCTCGCACAGGAGCCCGACCTGCCCCTCGCCGTGGCGTCGAGCAGGACGACTCGTTCGACCACAAGCCTGCCGAGACCGGCGTCAACGACCGCAGCAACGACGCTGTTCCTCGTAAGAAGCCCTCGCGTCCCAAGCCGCCGAAGCCGCAGAAGAAGCAGGTTCCGTCGACCACGATCAGCAACGCCAAGCCCGCGAAGCATCAGCACACCGATTCCTCGCCTCGCAAGCACGTGCCTGCCGGTGAAGGTGTGCGTCTGCAGAAGGTACTCGCGCAGGCCGGTGTCGCGTCGCGTCGCGCAGCCGAGGAACTTATTGCCGACGGCCGCGTCGAGGTCGACGGACGCATCGTCACCGAACAAGGCATCCGCATCGATCCGAACATCGCTGTGGTCCGGGTCGACGGCACCCGCGTGGTCGTGAAGGAAGAACTGGTTCATCTCGCGATGAACAAGCCGCGTGGATGGCAGTGCACCATGTCCGACGATCTGGGACGCCCGTGCGTCGGCGACATCGTGTCCGAGCGGGTTCAGGCGGGGCAGCGACTGTTCCATGTCGGCCGCCTCGACGCCGACACCGAAGGGCTGTTGCTGTTCACCAACGACGGTGATCTTGCCCACCGCCTGATGCACCCGTCGTTCGAGGTGTCGAAGACCTACCTCGCGACGTTGTCGGGCACCATTCCCCGCACACTCGGCAAGCAGCTGCGTGAGGGCGTCACCCTCGACGACGGCCCGGTGAAGGTCGACGGTTTCCAGCTGCTCGACATCTCCGACGGCAAGTCGCTCGTCAAGGTGACCCTGCACGAGGGCCGCAAGCACATCGTGCGTCGGTTGTTCGACAAGGTCGGTTTCCCGGTCGGACGACTCGTACGTACCGATGTCGGCAACATCGTGCTCGGCGATCAGCGTCCAGGGACACTGCGTGTTCTGGGTCGCGGCGAGATCGGCAAGCTCTACGAATCCGTAGGCCTGTGATGAGTGCGCTCGTCGTGGCGATGGACGGGCCCTCGGGCACCGGTAAGTCGTCGGTATCGCGCCGGCTCGCGTCGGCACTGGAAGCAAGCTACCTCGATACCGGTGCGATGTACCGCGTCGCGACGGTGTGGGTGCTGCGTTCGGGCGTCGAGCCCACCGATGCGGAAGCAGTCGCGAAAGCTGTTGCGGCGCTTCCCCTCGAGATCGGCAAGGACCCGCTGTCCGAGACCGTTCTGCTCGACGGTGAGGACGTCAGCGGCGAAATCCGTGGCGATGCGGTCACCAAGGCCGTCTCAGCCGTCTCTGCTGTGCCTGCGGTGCGCGAGTTGTTGGTGCAGCTGCAGCGCGACCTTGCGAGCTCCTCGACGCGAATCGTGGTGGAGGGCCGCGACATCGGCACCGTCGTTCTTCCCGACGCCGACGTGAAGGTGTTCCTGACTGCCTCGCCGGAGGCGCGGGCAGAGCGTCGCAACAAGCAGAACATCGAACAGGGTCGCGGCGACGACTACGAATCCGTGCTCGCGGATGTGCAACGCCGCGATCATGCAGATTCGACGAGAGCAGTGTCACCGCTTCGTCCCGCCGAGGATTCGGTGATCGTCGATACCAGCGAGCTGGATCTCGACGGCGTGATCGAGCGTTTGCTGCTCGTGGTGAACGACAGAAGTGGAGCAGTCCAGTGAGTGAAGAATTCTTCTCCGGCGCAGCGGAAACCGCGGGCGACGGAACATGGAGCGACGAGGGCGAGTGGGAATACGTCGACCTCAACGAGGGCGAAGACGGCGAAGATGCCGTAGCCGTACCGACTCTCGCCGTGGTGGGCCGACCGAACGTCGGCAAGTCGACGCTCGTCAACCGCATCATCGGACGGCGTGAAGCAGTGGTCGAGGACGTTCCCGGCGTCACGCGCGACCGCGTGTCGTACGAGGCGAACTGGAGTGGTCGACGCTTCCTGGTGCAGGACACCGGCGGTTGGGAACCCGACGCCAAGGGTCTGCAGGCATCCGTTGCGCGCCAAGCCGAGTTGGCCATGCACACCGCCGACGCGATCCTGTTGGTCGTCGACGCACGTGTCGGTTCGACGACGACGGACGAGGCAGTGGCGCGAGTGCTGCGCCGGTCGAAGACGCCGGTTCTGTTGGTGGCCAACAAGGTCGACGACGGCCGGACCGAGTCCGAGGTCGCCGCACTGTGGTCGCTGGGGCTGGGGGAGCCGCTGTCGGTGTCGGCCACCCACGGCCGCGGTACCGGTGATCTGCTGGACCGTGTGCTCGAGGCCTTGCCCGAGACCCCGCGTGAGGGAATCCCCGGTGGGGGACCCAGGCGTGTCGCTCTGGTCGGTAAGCCGAACGTGGGCAAGTCGTCGCTGATCAACAAGCTCTCGGGTGACGAGCGCTCGGTGGTGCACGATGTTGCCGGCACCACTGTCGACCCCGTCGACTCATTGGTGGAATTGGGCGGCAAGACATGGCGATTCGTCGATACCGCCGGACTGCGCAAGCGCGTCAGCCATGCCAGTGGTGCCGAGTTCTACGCGTCACTGCGGACGAAGTCTGCTATCGAGGCCGCCGAGGTCGCGATTCTGCTTCTCGATGCCTCCGAGGTGATCTCGGAGCAGGACATGCGTGTGCTCAGTATGGTCGCCGATGCCGGCCGCGCGTTGGTGTTGGCGTTCAACAAGTGGGACCTGGTGGACGACGATCGTCGTCAGCAGCTCGAGAAGGAGATCGATCGCGATCTCGCTCGGGTGCCGTGGGCGCAGCGCGTGAACATCTCGGCGCAGACGGGCCGTGCGGTGCAGAAGCTCGTGCCTGCGCTCGAGACGGCTCTGGAGTCCTGGGACAAGCGTGTGCCCACCGGCAGGTTGAACACGTGGCTCAAGGAAGTCGTGGCGGCCACTCCGCCGCCGATGCGTGGTGGACGTCTGCCGCGCATCATGTTCGCGACGCAGGCGAGCACACGGCCGCCGACATTCGTGCTGTTCACCACTGGCTTCCTCGAGGCCGGCTACCGCCGATTCATCGAGCGGCGTCTGCGTGAAGAGTTCAACTTCGACGGCAGCCCCGTACGCGTCTCGGTGCGTATCCGCGAGAAGCGGGAACGGCCGGGCAAGGGCAACAACCGCTGAAGTAGTCCGACCCCGCCCCTGAGCAGGCGATTTCCTCTCAGGGGTAGGGCTGGGGTAATCTCAGCAAGCGCCTTTCGAGGCGCGGCGGGCTGTGGCGCAGCTTGGTAGCGCACTTGACTGGGGGTCAAGTGGTCGCAGGTTCAAATCCTGTCAGCCCGACATAGATCGATGTACGTCAAAAGCGGTTCCGGAGCGGTCCGGGACCGCTTTCGTCGTTCGAAGAATGGGCTCGCTGCCGCTCAGTTTCACTACTCGTTCCTTGGTTGCTTTTCGGTGTCCACAGACGTCCGCCTCGACCGCCCTGACTGAGCGGAGGGTTCGGGCGCTTCGACCGCGTGAATCTCGAATCCCGGATCAACACCTTGTGGGAACCGCTCGAGCCCTGACGGCGGTCGGCCACGTGCGTTCGCGCCGAGCGTCCTGGTTCCTTATGCCGGGTGATTCAGTTGACCTAGCAAGGGCCGGTGTCCACCTTGTAAATTGCAATTTTCGCACCGTCTGGCGTGAAACGCCAGTTCAGCGTAGTTTCTCGTCATCCCTGACGGTCACCTGCGCTAGGCAGCAGATATGGACTACCGACCAGCCCGAGCAACCTCGGCAACCGCTTCCAAGGGCACTACGGGGTTCGTATCGTCGACAGTTGGGCCCTACACGCGGCGTACGTCGCCAACGCCTATGTCGGCGTGATCGAATCTGCGATCGAAAATCCCTCGGTGACAACAGAATTCGCACTGGATGTTGGAGGCCCCACTCGATCATCGACGTAGTTCGCGCGCGTCGCCCTCCGGTGTCGGAAGTCGTCCGCCCGATTCCGAGATGTTTCATCGCGGTAGCGCGTCAGCGCGTCGGAAGGCCGGGCAGTAGCATCGAGAATGTCGATTCGAGTGCCTGTGGAAGGTCGCGCCCCGGTCCGCCGATCCAGTATTCGTGCGCCGTCAACATCGCCGCGAGCACGGCATGTCCGACGGCGATCGGGAACAGGTCCGTCTTGGAAGAGCCGCTCCGAATAGCGGCGAATTCGGCCGCCGCATCCTTCCACTCGGCAAATCGAAACGACGCATGCGTTTGGACGGACGGTACTTTCAGCACCAATTGTGCCCGCTGGTAGGCCCATTGGTGCTGCTCCGACGGGTAGGTCAACGCCGCGACAATGGACCGCGTCAACACCTGTTCATAGGGAGCAGAGCCGTCGTCGGCCGCCAAGTTCTCGCGTAGCCGGGCGAGTTCAGAGGGCGATTCCACCCACAGCACGTCTGCCTTGGTCGGGAAGTATCGAAAGAACGTGCGTCTGCTGACTCCGACTGCGGACGCGATGTCCTCGACGCTCGTTTCGTCGAAACCCTTCTCGAGGAACAGTTGCTGTGCCGCAGCGGCCAGTTCGTGCGGACTGGTCGCCGACGGACGCCCTCCGCTGTCACCGTGTGCCATTCGATCATCCTCGCATCTGGAAACGCGTACCTTCTGACACCGTGTGACATAAGCTGAGATCCACATCACACGTTCATGTCAGGAGCGCAGCATGGGTTCACTCGAGGGCAAAGTCGCCTTCATCACCGGAGCTGCGAGGGGGCAGGGCCGCAGCCACGCGATAGCGCTTGCAAAGGAAGGCGCGGACATCATTGCCGTCGACGTCTCGACCCAGGTCGACACCGTTCCGTACCGCACTGCAACCGCCGATGACCTGGCCGAAACCGTTCGGCTGGTCGAGGCACTCGATCGTCGCATCATCGCCTCCGAGGCCGACGTTCGCGACCTGGCCGCACTGACCACAGCAGTCGACTCCGGTGCCGCTGAACTCGGTCGCGTCGACATCGTCATCGCGAATGCCGGCATCAACACGATGTCGCCGGCTCTCGAGATGGAGGAAGTCATGTGGCAGACGATGATCGACATCAACCTCACCGGCGTCTGGAAGACCGTCCGTGCCGCGGCACCGCATATCGTCTCGGGCGGCCGCGGCGGATCCATCGTTATCACCTCGTCCTTGGCATCGATGGTCGCGAACGAAAACATCGCCCACTACACCGCCGCGAAGGCCGGCCTGGTGGGTTTGATGCAGGTACTTGCCAAGGAGTTGGGGCCACAGAGTATCCGCGTCAACACGATCCATCCGACGACCGTGGCCACCCCGATGATCCTCAACGACGCAACATTTCGCCTGTTTCGCCCCGACTTGGCCGAACCGACCCGAGCCGACTTCGAGGAAGCCGCACTGACGCTCAACACGCTCCCCGTTCCCATGATCGAGTCAGAGGACATCTCCAATGCTGTCCTCTACCTCGTCTCGGACGCCGGGCGATACATCACCGGAACCACACATGTGGTCGATGCAGGAGGACGACTCTGATGGGACTTCTCGACGGCAAGACAGTTCTGATCACCGGCGGCGCGCGTGGACAGGGTCGTGCTCACGCGCTGGTCTCGGCCCGCGAGGGTGCCGATGTCATTCTGGTCGATATCGCTGATCAGATTGCGACGGTTCCGTACGCGATGGCGAAGGAGAGCGACTTGGCCGAGACGGTGAAGCAGGTCGAAGCCTTGGACCGGCGGGCACTGAGTGTCGTTGCCGACGTTCGGGATCAGAGCCAGATGGACACGGCGGTGGCGTCGGGGATCGCGGAGTTCGGCAAGATCGACGTACTCATCGCGAATGCCGGAATCTGGACCCAGGGCCCGTTCTGGGAACTTTCCGAGCAGTCGTGGGACGACATGATCGGCGTCAACCTCACCGGCGTCTGGAAGTCGGCGAAAGCTGTTGCCCCGCATATGATCGAGCGTCAAGCCGGTTCCATCGTCATCACCTCGTCCGTGAACGGACTCGAACCCGGTCAGAATTACGCGCACTACGTGTCGGCGAAGCACGGCGTCATCGGGTTGATGAAGAACATTGCGCTGGAACTGGCACCCCACGGAATTCGATGCAACTCGATCAACCCGGGGGCGATCAAGACCCCCATGACCGACCATCAGGGTGCCTGGGACATGTTCGCCGGTCACGAGGGCGGCACCGAAGAGGACATGATGGCGGGTGGTTACAGCTTCCATGCGTTGAAGGGGCACACGTTCATGCCGCCCGAGGTGATCGCGAACACCGCTCTATATCTCAACTCGGACCTCGCCGCCGCCGTGACCGGTGTGACGATTCCAGTCGACGCCGGTCATATGATCTTGCCCGGTTTCAACCACGCGCCTGTCGAATAAGAGTGATTCACAAGGATATTGCGGGTGTTCGGCCGGGACAGAGCCGAGGATTCGACCATTTCGGTCACTTCTGCACTCGGTGTCGGATACGTTCGAGGTATGTCCTCCGCAACGGACATCCTGCCGTGAACGTACCCGGCCAGTCGCCGAACCGTTCTGTGCCCGAGATGTTTTCGACGATGAACAAGGAAGTTCGATCATGGGAAAGCTCGACGGAAAAGTAGCCTTCATCACCGGTGCCGCACGCGGCCAGGGGCGTAGTCACGCTCTGAGGCTGGCGCAGGACGGTGCCGACATCATTGCGATAGATATCTGCCGACAGATCGAGACGGTCGCGTATCCGATGAGCACATCCGAGGATCTGGCGCAGACCGTGAAGGAGGTGGAAGCGCTCGATCGCCGCATAGTGGCCAGAGAAGCCGACGTTCGCGATTACGACGCACTCAAAGCCGTTGTCGACGGTGCCGTCGCCGAACTCGGGCCGATCGACATCATCCTGGCGAATGCCGGTATAGCTCCGCAGGGCGCGAAAGCCGTGAGTGAGGCGACAACGTTCCGCGACGTTGTCGAGGTCAACCTGTTCGGGGTATGGAACACGGTGCAGGTCGGCGTGCCGAGCATGATCGAGAAAGGGCAGGGAGGTGCGATCGTCCTGACGAGCTCGACCCAAGGATTGTCGGGCGCGGGCGGCAACGGCACCGGCGCAGGCGACGGCTACGCCGCCAGTAAGCACGCGGTCGTCGGGCTCATGCGCACCTTTGCGAACTGGCTGGCCCAGTATTCGATTCGTGTGAACACCGTGCATCCGACGGGCGTGAACACGCCGATGGTGATCAACGACGTGATGCAGACGTGGCTGACGGAGAACGCAGACGCTGCCTCGATGATCGGAAACCTGATGCCGGTCCCCATGCTCGAAGCACTCGACATCAGCAACGCGATCGCCTGGCTGGTTTCGGACGACGCCCGGTACGTCACCGGAGTCACCTTGCCGGTCGACGCTGGCTTCCTGGCGAAGTAGACCGATCGATCATGGGAAAGCTCGACGGAAAAGTAGCCTTCATCACCGGTGCCGCGCGAAGTCAGGGCCGCAGCCACGCGCTGCGGCTCGCACAGGAAGGTGCCGACATCATCGCCGTCGATCTGTGCGATGCGGTCGACACCATCGAAATGTATCCGCCCGCAACGGAAGCCGACCTTGCCGAGACGGTGAGGCAGGTCGAGGCGCTCGACCGCCGCATCGTCGCCACCAAGGCCGACGTTCGGGACTCCGCAGCATTGCGCAGGGCCGTCGACGGCGGCGTCGCCGAACTCGGTCGCCTCGACATCGTCCTCGGCAACGCCGGCGTCTTCGAGATCGCACCGGCTCTCGATATCACCGACGATGCCTGGCAGAACATGATCGACGTCAATCTGACGGGTGTGTGGAACACATGCCGTGCCGCGCTACCGCATCTCATCTCCGGCGGTCGCGGCGGTTCGATCGTATTGACCAGTTCGACGGCAGGTCTCAAAGGAACGCCCAACACGGTGCACTACACCGCCACCAAGCACGGGGTCGTCGGCATCATGCGCGCGCTGGCGAACGAGTTCGGGCAGTACAGCATTCGCGTGAACACCGTCCATCCGACCGGCGTCGATACGGTCATGATTCAGAACCCCAAAACCTGGGGGCTGTTTCTGCCGGACGATCCGAATCCGACTCGCGAGAAGGCAGAAGCAATCTTCGCGACGACGAATGTCCTACCGATTCCGTGGGTGGAAGCGATCGACATATCCAACGCGATCGCCTTCCTCGTCTCGGACGACGCCCGCTACATCACCGGCGCGACACTTCCTGTAGATGCGGGGTACACGATCAAATGAGCGCAACATTGTCGATCGGTGAGGTGCGGCAGCGAATCGCGGCGCGCGTCGTCGGTCGTGATCGTGAACTCGACCTGCTTCTGGCGGCAGTCGCGGCCGGTCGAGACCTCCTCATCGAGGGCCCGCCCGGCACCAGCAAAAGCACTCTGCTCGGCGCGATCACGGCCGAATGGAATATCCCGCTGCTCTTCGTCGAGGGCAACGCCGATCTGACGCCTGCGCGAATTGTCGGACATCACAACCCCGCTCGCGTACTGCGCGAGGACTACAGTGAGGACAACTTCGTGCCGGGCCCGCTGATCGAGGCGATGCGGACCGGCGGATTTCTCTACATCGAAGAGTTCAACCGCGCACCCGAAGACACCCTCAACACGCTGCTCACCGCGATGGCGGAACGACGTATCGCGATCCCCCGAGTGGGGACGGTCCACGCACTCCCGACGTTCCGCGTGGTAGCGTCGATGAACCCGTACGACAACGTCGGCACAACTCGTCTTTCCACGAGCGTCCACGACCGGCTGTGTCGCCTTGCCATCGGGTACCAGGATGCCGAGGCCGAACGCGGAATTGTTGCTCTCCGAACAGAATCGGACTCGTTCCGCCTCGTCGCAGACGCGGTGGCGATAACGCGGATGACCCGGGAACATGAGGACATCCTCCAGGGCAGCAGCGTACGCGGGGCGATCGATCTCACGCTCGTCGCCCAGCAGCTCGCTGATCTACGGGAGGTGACGATTCCCGTGGACTCCGATGTCGATCCGCCCCGCAACTTGCCCGAGGACTATCAGCAGTCGATGCTCGATGCGATGTACGTGGCATTGTCCGGGCGCATCCACGTCGACGAGACATCGGACGCCACACCGGAAATGATCCTGTTCACCATCTGGCAGGATCACTTCGTTCTCCGCCCCGCCGCGGCCGCCCCCGGTTGAAGAGCCGTCGACGCCGACTCGCCGGTAGGCAAGCCCGGAACGCGCATCACCTCGCGGACGCTGAAACCGTTGCGGCGCAGGCCAAAACAGCTGACCACGTCACCGTCGCTGTTTCGTCCCGGTGGTGGCAACGGGGCGGTCTTGACAGCACAGGGCCGCAGCAGGCCGGGTAAGGCGTCAGGCGAAAACAACCCGTCTGCCCCGGGAATCACCGAGGAGTCGGCCGAAACGATTCCGTTGAAGGACGCTACCGACGAGGAGTCTGCCGCCGACGCAGCGACACGAGCCCGCGCGCGCACGATCGCTGCCCGTCTGGCGGTTCGACGTCCGCGCCTCGACATTCGCGCGCGACGCGGCGTCGGCGAACTGACGTCGCTGCGCTACCGCGGCGGCAGCGACGAGGTCGATCTCGACCACACGCTCGACGTGTTGGCAGCCAATCCGATACCCGAGGAGGACGACATCGTCGTCCGAGAACGCCTGCACACCAAGCGTTCCATCGTGCTGGTCGTCGATATTTCCGGGTCGATGAAAGGTGAACGGGTACGAACGGCGGCTGCAACCGTCGGCGCTCTTGCCGGCGAGATGACCCGGGACAACCTGGCCGTCGTCGCATTTTGGTCCGATGCGGCCGTACTCACCCGTTTCGGAGACCCGAAAACACCGCTCGGAATTCTCGACACCGTTCTCCGCATCCCGGCACAGGGGCTGACCAACGTCCAGTTCGCACTGGAAACCGCGGTCGGCTTGTTACGCACCGTCTCCGTCCCCGACTCGCGGGTACTACTCCTGTCTGATTGCGTGCACAACGCCGGCCCCGATCCGCGCCTCACCGCGTCCAGGATTCCGCGCCTCGACGTTCTCCTGGACACGTCTGGAGAGAACGACGTCGACCTCGGTCGCGATCTCGCGCGAATCGGACACGGTCGAATTCGAACGATCGACACCTACCGCGCCGTCGGACCCGCACTGAGCGCACTGCTGGGCGAGCGTCGCTGACACTGGACTCCAATCGGATTGGAACACCACCGAGGGCAACGGCTCGGAAATTCGGAACGAGTGATCGAGGCTGATATCAAACGTTCGACGCATACCTGCGTCCTTCATTGGCTCGTCGCACGCAAGCCAGGCGGGCAGATGTTCGACCACGATGACATCGCTCGTTGGGATTGTGTGCGAGGCCTGTGCCACGGGTCGGAGCATTCTCGCCGAACGGATCTTCATGCAACGAATCTCGAACTCTCGATGACCCTTCAGAACTATGTGCCGTCGGATAACGGTGCAATGCGGATTGCATTATCCGGCCCGGCTGGTCGAAGACATCAATTCAGCAACGTTCTGACGCTGCACGAATGTCTGTGAACTCCGGTAGGTTTTCGACCGCGCAGTACGCCCACCGAAGGGTCCGTCGCGGACATCTCGACGGCCGTGGCTGCCGGCCTCGTAGGTCCGGGGTGGTGCGCCCGGCGGAGGTCGTGACGCCGACGATGTGGCTGACCGCAGTACAGACGCTGCGCTCGATCGCGGCACTGGGTGAACACGCGGGACGTGTGTTCACGCTGGAGAATCTCAATGCCGCCGTCGACCATCCGGGGACGCCTTTCGCCAAGGCCGCGGACACTCTCGCGTTGATGCGGGCTGTCGACAGCCCATTCCTGAAGATGAACCTCGATCTTCGTCACGCCAAGATCGGCGAAGGGAATCTCATCGCACTACTCTAGGAATCGTTGCCATACATCGGACGATAACGCCTGCTCAGCGCTATGTGGTGGGTCCGGGTGGGGCCATCGAGAGTTGGTCGATCTAGCTGGGGTCAAGTGGTCGCAGGTTCAAATCCTGTCAGCCCGACAGATTGCATTTGGAAGGCGGCTCCGAAGAAATTCGGAGCCGCCTTTTTCGTTCGAGTGCGGCGAGAACACATACCTCTTCCCGCTGAGTCGGAATCGCTGGAACAGAGGGTCCGGCGAGGTCCTGACTCGGCGTCCGGGGTCGTCTCACACCACAGAAATGTCCGACGGGTGCTGGGCCAGCGGGCTCACATCGATCCTCATGTACGGAAACAGCGGCAGATTCCAGAGAATCTCGTGGAGCCGCTCGTTGTCGCGCACGTCGAAGATGCTGAGGTTGGAGTACTGGCCGACGATGCGCCAGATACTCACCCATTCACCGTCGCGCTGCAGCTGCTGCGAGTACGCCTTCTCTCTGGCGAGAGTGTCGGTTCGTACGTCCGCATCGAGGTCCTGCGGCAGCGCGACGTCCATTTTCACTGCAAAGAGCATGTGTATCAGGCCTTGTCGAGTACGAAGTTGTACGTCACTTCTTGGCCGCCGTCGACCTCACGAGGATCGAGGATGAGTTCGGGCTTGACGGCGTTTGCCACGTCGTCGTCGTTGTGCGCGTCGCCGGGGAAGTAGAGCTGCGTGGTGATCTGCTGATGTCCGGCAGCCGCAACCTTGAGGTGCAGGTGTGCGGGACGCCACGGGTGCCAGCCGGCCGCGGAGATGAGGTTGCCGCAGGCACCGTCCGTCGGGATCTGGTACGGCGCAGGCTTCATCGTGTGAATCCAGAACTGGCCCTGATCGTCCGCGGTGACCGTGCCGCGGAGGTTCCACTCGGGGATGCCAGGGGCGAACTGCGAGTAGAAGCCGTCCGAGTCGGCGTGCCAGATTTCGATGACCGCGTGCGGCAACGGGCTGCCGTCGACGCTCGTGACCTGACCCTGGAACAGCAACGGTGTGCCCTGCTCGCCGTCGCGGGTGGGCAGGATTGCTGCGGATCCGAGCTCGGGCGCGTTAGGGACGTAGTACGGGCCCTCGATGGTGCCCTTGCTGCCCTCGCGCGTTTCACCGGCAACTTCTTCGACGACGTGTTCTACCCAGACGTCGAGGAACAGTGGCCACTCGCCGGTCTGACCGACGTTGATCAGCCATGCCTTGAGTGCGTTGTACTCGTCGTAGGTGACCTTGTGCTCACGGATGGTGTCGTGGACTGCCGAAATGACCTGACGAGCAAGCGCACTGACGCGCTCGGGCGGAGTGTCGGCAGCTGCCTGCTTGTCGGACGTGAAACGCTCGGTGGCGTTCGCACCCGACGCGGCCGCGGTGGCCACTTCGGTGGCCGAGTCTGTCGAGGGGGCGTGGTCGATGCTCATGGAGAACTCCTTGGGTGAAAGTTGTGCTCTTCGGGGCTGAAGATCAGTGGTCGGTTCGGTACTTCGCGAGTTTGTCGGGGTCGATACGGACGCCGAGGCCGGAGCCGGGCAGTACGTGCAGTTCGCCGTCGCGGATGACGAGGCTCTCGGTCAGGAGGTCGTCGCTCATGTCGAGGAAGTTCGAGAGTTCTCCGGCGCGGCGTGAGGTGAGGTCGAAGGCAGCACCGAAGGCGACGGTGCAGGCCGTGCCGAGTTGGCCGTCGATCTGGTTTCCCATCACCACATCGACTCCGAGTCCCTCGCACAGATGGTGGGTCCGCTGGGACGTCGTGAATCCGGTGCGCGCAGTCTTGATGCTCACCGCGGTTGCGGAACCACCGAGAATCTCTCGGGTGACCTCGGCCGGGGTGGTCGCGGATTCGTCTGCCACGAAGGGGATGTCGAGTTGCTGTACCAGCCAGCGGCGACCGAGTACGTCGTCGGCGGGGCACAATTCCTCGGCCAGCGTCAGCCCCAGGTCGGCCATGTCCTTCATGGCACGTGCAGACTCTGCTGCGGTCCACCCGCGGTTGCCGTCGACGTACAGCTCGACGGTGTCGCCGAGCCCGTCTCTGAGTGCACGTACGACGGCGGTGTCCAGATGGACGGGCCGACGGCCGACCTTGACTTTGAAGACCTCGATCCCGTACGTCTCACGCATTCTGGTCGCTTCGTCCACCATTGCTGCGGGCGAATCGAATCCGAGCATGTGGCTCACCCTCATGCGGTCGGTGTAGCCGCCGAGAAGTTCGGTGACCGGTAGGTCCAGAGTCTGCCCGAGGGCATCCCAGATCGCCATGTCCACTGCCGACTTGGCCACCGGATTACCGACTGTACGAGCAAGTTTCGCGTTGACCATCTCACGGGACGTGAGCGGAAGGCCGATGACGGCCGGCGCGAACAGCGTCTCGATCACCGCCACCACCCCGCGCTGCGTCTCCCCGTAGGTGAACGGACGCGGCGGAGCGTCGGCGACACCGACGATGCCGTCGTCCGTATGTACCCGGACGAGTACGTGCTCGGCGGCACTGACCTCGCCGCTCGCGAACTTCAGCGGTTTTCGGTACGGAATCGAGTAGGGGATCGCGTCGACTGCAACGATTTTCATGACATGTCCTTCAGCTGAGCAGACGGTACGGATGGTTCGAGCCAAGGGAGCACTCCCGCATCCTCGAGGGCACCGACGAGCGCATCGACGAGCGCCGACGGCCGATCTCGGCACCAGGCCAACGCCAGATCGATAGTGCTTGCGCCGGCGATGTCGCGGAACACGACGCCGGTCAACTGCAGGGCGCGGACGGATTCGGGCACCATCGCAACGCCCAATCCGGCTGCCACGAGTGCCAGCAGCACCGAGGTGTCCGGGGCCTCGTGTTCGCGCCTCGGGCTGAAGCCCGCGGCGCGACAGCTCGTCACCACAGCTTCGTTGACTACCGAATGCGTGTCGGCGTACATGACGAAGTCCTCGTACGCGAGGTCGGCAAGGTCGAGCGCCGGTTCGGTGGAGAATCGGTGATCGACGGGCAGTGCGAGCACCAACGATTCGGTGGTGATCTTCCGCAGCACGAGGTCGTCGCCCGCGACAGGTGGCCGCAGAACCGCAACGTCCAGATGTTCCGAGCGAAGACCGTCCACCTGCGCGGGGGTGAGCAGGTCACCGTGAATTTCCAGGGCGATACCGGGCAGTCTCTGCTTGATCGCACGCGCTATCGGAGGCAGTTGATCGAAGGCCGCTGTACCGGTGAAGCCGATGCGTACCAACCCGTATCGGCCGTCGGCGATCCTGCGCACTCCTCGCGCGCTTTGCTCCAGATTGTCCAGGTTGCGAAGTGTCTCTCGATAGAAGAACTCGCCTGCCGGAGTCAGGCTCACCTGACGGGTCGTTCTGGCCAGCAGTGTCACACCCAGCTCGGCCTCCAACTGGCGAACCGATTGCGACAACGCCGGCTGAGCCAGATGCAGCCGCGCAGCGGCTTGGCCGAAATGCCGAGTCTCGGCCACGGCCACGAAGTGGTACAGGTGCCGAAGTTCCATGACCGAACCTTTCTGTGGGTGGTGGGGTGACCCTGACCACAGTAGGGCTCGAATCCATCGTTGACAAAGACCTATTTTGCGCTGATTGATAAGTGACAGCGATCAATGGTCATCCAGGTTGGGCCTAGGCAAAGCCCTGGTGTGACGACAGCCACTCCCTGACACAGTCGCTTGTAATCGAACTCGAAGCGCCTGGAGGAACCCGATATGACCGACATGCTGGATCACGTACAGAACACGATCGACGGAGCGGTGATCGACGACGTCGCTGCCGGCATCTACCGCGCCAATCGGAGCATCTTCACCGACGAGGAGGTCTTCGAGCTCGAGATGAAGCACATCTTCGAGGGCAACTGGATATACCTCGCCCACGAGAGTCAGCTCCCGAACAACGGCGACTACTTCACGGTTCACATGGGGCGACAGCCCGTTGTCATCACCCGTGACAAGGACGGCGAGTTGCACTGCCTCATCAACGCCTGCGCGCACCGCGGTGCGATGCTGTGCCGACGCAAAACCGACAACCGCACCACGCTCACCTGTCCGTTCCACGGTTGGACGTTCCGCAACGACGGCACGTTGCTCAAGGTCAAGGACCCCGACGGTGCCGGCTACCCCGACACATTCGACGTGGACGGATCGCACAACCTCACCAAGGTCCCCCGTTTCGAGAGCTACCGCGGCTTCCTCTTCGCGAGCCTGAACGACGACGTCTCGACCCTCGCCGAGCATCTCGGTGACACGACGAAGGTCATCGATATGCTCGTCGACCAGTCTCCCGACGGACTCGAAGTTCTGCGCGGATCCTCGTCGTACACCTTCGACGGAAACTGGAAAGTGCAGGCGGAGAACGGGGCCGACGGCTATCACGTCAGTGCCGTGCACTGGAACTACGCCGCGACCACCTCGCGCCGAAACAACGGCGAATCCAAGAACACCACCAAGGCGCTCGACGCCGGCGGCTGGGGCAAGTCGGGCGGCGGCTACTGGTCGTACCCCAACGGCCATCTCTGCCTGTGGACCTGGGCGGCAAACCCCCAGGACCGCCCGCTGTGGGACCAGATGGACGCACTGAAGGAGAAGTTCGGCGACGCCAAGGGCGAATTCATGGTGAAGGGTTCACGCAACCTGTGCCTGTACCCGAACGTCTACCTGATGGATCAGTTCAGCACGCAGATCCGGCACTTCCGGCCGATCGCGCCGAACAAGACCGAGGTCACCATCTACTGCATCGCACCCAAGGGTGAGAGCAAAGAGGCTCGGGCACATCGGATCCGGCAGTACGAGGACTTCTTCAACGCTTCCGGCATGGCGACACCCGATGACCTGGAAGAGTTCCGCTCGTGCCAGCTGACATTCCAGGCAACCAATGCGCCGTGGAACGACATGAGCCGCGGCGCGGAGCACTGGCTCACCGGCCCCGACCCGGTCGCCGAGGCACTCGATATGCCCGGTGTCATATCTGCAGGCGTCAAGAACGAAGACGAGGGCCTGTTCCCCGTCCAACACGGCTACTGGCGCAAGACCCTGCTCGCTGCCCTCGACAAGCAGCGCGCAGCCGACTCCGCACCCGTTGCAGCACAGGAGGTCTGACATGACTGCCACCGTCGACAACACCGACGCCGCACAGGCTGCCTCGTCGCGCCTGATCACCCAGACGTCCATCGAGCAGTTCCTCTACCGCGAAGCGCGCTACCTCGACGATCGCGAGTTCGAGAAGTGGCTCACGTGCTACGCGGACGACGTCGAATACTGGATGCCCTGCTGGGACGACAACGACTTGCTCACCGAGGATCCCCAGACCGACATCTCGCTGATCTACTACGAGAACAAAGGTGGGCTGGAAGACCGCGTGTTCCGCATCCGGACCGAACGGTCCAGTGCCACATCGATACCGGAGCCTAGAACCAGTCACAACATCAGCAACGTCGAGGTGATCGAGCGTCGGGGAGATATCGTCGACGTGCGATTCAATTGGCACACGATGTACTTCCGCTACAAGACCATCGATCCGTACTACGGAACCTCGTTCTACACGATCGACTTCTCCGGCGACTCGCCACTCATCCGGCGCAAGACCGTGGTGCTGAAGAACGACTACATCCACCACGTCGTCGACATCTATCACTTCTGATCGACCGGCCGTAATCCCGAGGAGTTCCATCGTGAGTCATTCCGTCGCACTGTCCTTCGAGGACGGCGTCACCCGCTTCATCACCTGCGAGGACGAACAGACCGTCGCCGACGCCGCCTACCGATCGCGGATCAACATTCCTCTCGACTGCCGGGACGGTGCCTGCGGCACCTGCAAGGCGCTGTGCGAATCCGGTGAGTACGACGGCGGTACCTACCTCGACGACGCGCTCTCGCAGTCGGAATCGGACGAGGGCTACTGTCTGCCCTGCAGCATGAAGCCCACTTCCGATCTGGTGCTGCAGATTGCCAGCACCTCGGCGGTGGCCAAAACCCAAGCGGCGACGCATGACACGGTCGTGGCCGCCGTGGAGAAACTCTCTCCCACGACGGTCAGGCTCGCTGTCGAGGCACCGGCAGCTGGCACGCTCGCCTTCCTCCCCGGTCAGTACGTCAACATCACCGTCCCCGGCTCAGAGGAAACCCGGTCCTACTCCTTCAGTTGCGTCTCCGGATCGGAGGAGTTGGAGTTTCTGGTCAAGCTCACCCCGGGCGGACTGATGTCCACCTACCTGAGCGACACCGCGGCCGTGGGCGACAAGATCTCGTTCACCGGCCCACACGGCAGTTTCTTTCTGCGCGAGGCTCAGCGACCTGCGCTGCTGTTGGCCGGCGGCACCGGATTGGCTCCCATCCTGTCGATTCTGCGTACGATGGCGGCCGAATCGAGCTCTCGTTCCGTGCATCTCGTGTACGGCGCCAGCACCGACGACGATGTCGTCCAGCTGGACGAGCTCGCTGGCTTGGCCTCGACATTGTATGGATTCACGTGGGATCACTGTGTTTCGGACCCCTCCACCACCGCTGCCAACAAAGGATACGTCACTGCTCTGTTGACCGAAGCGCATCTCAACAGCGGCGATGTCGCGGTGTACCTGTGTGGGCCGCCTCCCATGGTGGAGGCCGTCCGAACGCACTTCACCGAGGCAGGCATCGAACCGACCGGCTTCTACTACGAGAAGTTCGCGCCGTCCTCGGCAGCTGCGAAGGAGAGTCTCGACGACGACACCGATTCTGCAACAGCGGTTCTGGCGAACGACGACCGGACATCGACCATCGACGCGGCAGTCGGCACAGCCGATGCCGACGTCATACCTGCGGCATCGGCCGACCTCGAACCCGCTGTCGATGGCAGGAGCATCTTCGGACGAGCCGTGTTCGGCAGTCGGGTGGCGGAGCCTCTGCGCTCGCACGGCACCGGCATGTCGGCAACAGAGGAGGCAGACACCCTGCGCGAGATCGCCGGTCAGCGCATCGCCGTGGCCGGGTCCACTGCCGGTCGGGTCGGATTGGACGAGAGCGCCGATCTGCTGCAGACACCGGAGGCACACTCCGTTGCAGCGCAGCGCATCTGGCCTTCACGGGATATCGAGCCGCTCGTCGCACGCAGTCCCGAACCTGCCCCGGCTTCGAGTTCGGGGTACGAGATCGGCGAGGAGCATCCCTCGGTACACGAGTCGGACGCAGTGTTCGAGGCCAGGCGCGCTCTCGAACTCGGTGCCCTCGAACTCGTGATCGGCCGACTGTCCTCGCAGCAGATCTCCGGATACCGGCTGTTGGCCGAGACCACCACTCGCTACGTCGACGGCGATCGGTTCGTCGATGCCGCCGCGTACACCGAGACCAACGCTGCTTTTCACGACTACCTCTTCACACAAACAGGCAACGAGCATCTGCTGCAGGCCTATCGGGCTCTCGGCGTCAAGGCTGCCATGGAGGACGTGTTGCGCAACGCGACCTGGTGCGATCCGCTCTGCGCTCAGGACCACTTGGACATCGTCGACGCGTTCGAGGCCGGGGATCGCGAGCGCGCACGGACATTGATCGCCGATCACGCCGACCGTTCGAAGGCGACGATGAAACGCGCCATGCACGAATCCCGGACGAACAAGAGACCCAAGTTCGTCAGCCCAGGTCGATTCGCAGGCAAGGTCGTGCTGATCACCGGCGCGGCCCAGGGCATCGGGGAATTCGTGGCCCGACGGATCGGAGCCGAAGGCGGAGCACTGATTCTGGCCGACCGGTCCGAGTTGGTCGAATCTCTCACCGAGGAATTTCGGCAAGACGATGTCGAGGCCACGCCAGTGATCGCCGACCTAGAAACCTGGAAGGGTGCTTCGTCGGTGGTGGACGCTGCACTCACCGCGTACGGACGCGTCGATGTGTCCATTCACGTCGTCGGCGGCACCATCTGGGCCAAACCGTTCGCCGAGTACCCGCCGGAGCAGATCGAGAAGGAAATCTCCCGGTCGCTGTTCCCGACCCTGTGGTCCTGCCGCGCGGTGATCCCGCACATGATCGAACGCGGTGCCGGCACCATCGTCAACGTCTCCTCGGTCGCCACCCGCGGCATCCACCGGGTCCCCTACGCAGCCGCGAAAGGGGGCGTCAACGCCATCACGGCGACTCTGGCTCTCGAGGCGGCTCCGCACGGTGTTCGAGTGGTCGCCACGGCCCCCGGTGGTACCGACGCACCGCCGCGACGCGTCGCTCGTGGGCCCGCGCCGTCGACGGAACAGGAAAAGGATTGGTACCAGGCGATTGTCGACCAGACTGTGGAGTCGTCACTGCTCAAGCGCTACGGAACTCTCGACGAGCAAGCCGCAGCGATCTGCTTCCTCGCCTCCGACGAGGCGTCGTACATCACCGGCACCGTGCTCCCGGTGGCCGGCGGCGACCCGGGCTGAGTCATGACCGTGTTGGTTCGATCGCCGGACGCACTCGCGCACCACGGATACGGTGACGTCATGTCCCCTTCACCGTTGATCGGCCGCGGTGAACTGCTGGACGTCCTGATTCGGGCGGTCGAAGCCTCGGCGACGACGTCGGCTTTCGTAGTGCTGACCGGCCCGGCAGGCATCGGAGCATCGTCGATTCTGCGTGAAGTCGAACGGACGGTCGGCAGCGAGGGGGAGCACACGGTCGTGCGCCGTGCAGCTTCGGTGCCGTGGGAAACACAGGTGCCGTTCGGCCTCGTCATGCAACTCGTCCCGGGAGTCCGGATCGATGGGACGAACCCGGTCGAGTGGGGACACCGCATCGCCGACGCTTTGTCGACGGACGGCGTGACGATCCTGCTGATCGACGACGCGCACGACTGTGACCCGGACTCGCTCCGTGCCCTCGCCTCCGCCGTTCGGCACCATCGATCCGCGAGACTCGCGGTCGTATGTACTCGAAAGCCTTTGCCCGACGGCTGTGTCGAGTCGCACCGGGTTCTCGATCGCGCTGCCGACCTGTCCGTGGCGGTACCGTCGCTGACGGTGTCGGCCGTAGCCGAACTCGCAGCACTTCAGGGGATCATCCTGTCACCGTCCTCGGCTGCTCACCTGACACGTCACACCGGCGGACGTCCTCGGCACGCCGTTGCGCTGCTGGACGAGGTGCCGCGCGAGACATGGAAGGGCGTTCGCCCCGACCTACCTGCGCCCGCCTTCGTGGAAGCAGACGTTCGGACCGCTCTCGCTCTCTGCACCGACGATGCTCGGCGTCTGGTCTCGGCTGCCACCGTTCTCGAAGACGGCCGACCGCTGACCACGGTGTGCGAGGTCGCCGGCATCGACGATCCCTGGCCTGCTGTCGATCTCGCCGAACAATGTGCCCTGGTGACCGTCCGACGCAGCTCCGCGGCGACCATCCTCGAGGTTCACGATCCAACGATCCGCGCCGCGGTGCTCGCGACGATGGGCAGGGTCGAGCGCGCGCAGGTGCATCGAGCCGCTGCAGCAGCCGAGGCCGATCCGGCCGATCAGCTGGCGCACCTGGTCCACGCGTCGCCACTGCCCGATCCACTGGTCTCGGACCGCTTGGACGCACTCGCAGCGACACGTGCAGGAATCGGCGAATGGGCCACGGCGGCAAGGCTGTACCTTCTGTCGAGTCGATCGACCCAGGAACCGCATGCGCGCGAGGATCGGCTCGTTCGCGCGGTGGACGCCCTCATCGGCGCCGGTGACATGCGGACGGCGTCGGACTACATCGCCGAGATCGAAAGTCTCCGCGAAACCCCCACGCGCAATGCCGTACTCGGCTATCTGGCCATCCTGCGCGGGCGCCCCAACGAGGCCGAAGCTCGACTCACCCGGGCATGGCAACTGGTACGGACGCGGCACGACCCCGAGGTGGCCGCTGTGATCTGTCATCGGCAGGTACTGCACAATTTGGCGCGCTGCGACGGCGCCAACCTCGTGCTGTGGGCCGATCGCGCAGTCGAACTCGTCGGAGCCGACCACGCAACCGCGGTGGAGGCGCAGTCCATTCGAGGCCTCGGTCTGGCGGGCACGGGGCGTGTCGCGGAAGCGCTGAGCAGCTACCGAGACCTGTGGGGTCACGCCAGTACCGGGGCCGTCGGACAACGGGTGCAGATGGGTGCGGGCTGGCTCCACTTCGCAACGGACCACATCGATCTCGCACGCTCGGAACTCGAAGCCGCAGCACCCACCGACTTCCTCGGCGGTTCGACGCGAATCTCGTTGTGGGCTCACGGTTGGCTGGCGCGCATCTATTTCGTCACCGGCGAGTGGGATGCGGCGCTTCGGTTGGTGGGAGCTGGTTCCGACCTGGCCGACCGTTCCGGTGCCGCATTGATCGTTCCGCTGCTCCAGTGGACCGCGACTCAGATCCACGCGCTCCGCGGAGACTGGGTGGCCGCCGCAACCAGCGCACACCGCGGTGATTCCGGCGCACGTGACTACGAAATCATGAGGGTGCCATCGGCTCTCGGTCGTGCGGCCATCGCTGAGGCTCGAGCCGACTATGCCGGGGTTCTGCGCGCCCTTGCCCCGTTGACCGAGCAGTGGGCTCAGTTCGACGTATCCGAACCCGGTTTCTGGGCGTGGCCCGATGTGTACGCCAATGCGTTGATTGTCGAGGGCCGACTCGACGAGGCGCACGAATTTCTGATTCCACACGAGGCCAGAGTGCGTGATCGTGGTCATCGCTCCGCACACGCCCGCCTTGCCTGTGCTCGTGGCCGACTGCACGGCGCAATGGGTGATCTCGATTCTGCCCGAGCATCATTCGAGGACGCCTTGGCCTCGTTGGCACCGCTGCCCCTGATGTACGACCGCGCCCGAGTCAACTATGCCTATGGGCAGACCCTGCGCAGAGCCGGGAAACGACGCGAGGCCGATGCCGTGGTCAGCGCGGCACGCGAGGGCTATCTGGCATTGGGTGCCACCACGTACGTACGACGGTGCGACCGTGAACTCAAAGCCGGTGGCGTACACGCCGTTCTGAAGGACAGAGCTCACGATGCATTGACCCCCCAGGAGGACGCCGTCTCGAGCCTGGTCGCCACCGGAATGACGAATCGCGAGGTCGCCGCCGAATTGTTCCTGTCGGTCAAGACTGTTCAGTTCCATCTCACCCGCGTGTACGCCAAGATGGGCATCCGTTCCAGGGCCGAATTGGCCGCTGCCCGTCCGACCGACGAATCCTCGACAACATGATTGGAGCACAACAAGTTTCGCAATGTCGAGGTAAGCACTAGGCAAAGCCCTGGTGTGACATGGCGCACAGATTGGGACAGTTATCCCACCCGCTCGGCCATCAGCGCCGATTCAGCTTCCATGCGGTACTCCCTGACCGAAAAGGACACCCGATGACTGCACCGGACTCCACCGCCAACACCAGTTGGGCAAGCGAACGACACCGCCGAAGCGTGCTGTGGATCGTCGCACTGTCGACGGCGGCAATCGTTTTCGACGGCTACGACCTCGTCGTCTACGGCACCGTACTACCGACCCTGCTCGCCGATTCCGCCCAACTCGGAGCACTGGATCCGGAGACTGCAGGCGCGCTCGGTTCCTACGCTCTGATCGGAGTCATGGTCGGCGCGTTGACGGCCGGAGCCTTCGGAGATCGGATCGGCCGTCGCAGAACGATGTTGACGTGCATCGTCTGGTTCTCGCTCGGAATGGGGGCGACCGCACTCGCACAGAACATCACCATGTTCGGCATACTTCGGTTCCTGACGGGCATCGGAGTCGGCGGACTCGTCGCCACCGTCGGTGCCATGATCGCCGAATTCGCACCACCCGGACGGCGAAACCTGTTCAACGCCATCGTCTACAGCGGCATTCCGGCCGGCGGTGTGCTGGCGTCCCTGGCCGCGATCACCCTGCAGGATTCGATCGGCTGGCGCGGCCTGTTCTGGATCGGCGCACTCCCGCTGTTCGTGCTGTTGCCGCTGGCGCTGCTTCGGATGCCGGAGTCACCGCGGTGGCTGTTGGCGCACGGACGCATCGCCGATGCACAGGAGATCTGCGCTCGGACCGGCATTCCGATGCCCGAGGCCGAGCCCGTTGTCGCCGGCGATCGCGTCGGATTCGCAGCACTCGCCCGCAAGCCGCTGCTTCGCCCGACGGCTCTCCTCGGACTGATGAGCTTCTCCGGCCTACTGCTGACCTACGGCCTCAACACCTGGCTGCCGCAGATCATGTCCGAGGCGGGTTACAACGCCAAGGGCTCACTGTCATTCCTGTTGGTGCTCAATGGCGGTGCCATCATCGGCGGGCTGATCGCATCCCGTGTCGCCGACCGCACCGGACCCCAACGCGTCATCGCGGTCACCTTCTGCCTTGCGGCACTGTCGTTGGTTCTGCTGACCCTGAACTTCCCCCTCGGCGTCCTGCTCGTCGCCGTGGCCGGTGCCGGCATCGGTGCCATCGGTACTCAGGTGTTGATCTACGGATTCGTCTCGAACTACTATCCCACCACCGCCCGCGCGGCAGGTGTTGCGTGGTGCGCCGGATTCGGCCGGCTCGGCGGCATCCTCGGGCCGCTGCTCGGCGGAATTCTGCTCGGGGCCGGCATCGCGTCGTCCACCGCGTTCTATATCTTTGCCGTCGTGGCGCTGCTCGGCGCTCTCGTCACCACCGCGGTTCCGGCCGTGCGGGCCCTGCGCCGATCCGATCCAGTACCCAGCGAGGCAGTGAAAGTGGCTGAATGACCAATACTTTCGAGCGTCTCACCTCGAGCGAGCTTCCGGAGCGTCGCCCGCCGAGTCTGCGTGCTTTGCGCGCCGACTTCGGCGGGCAGTACGTGGGCGCGGGGGCCACCGGTGTGCTCTTCAGCGCGACCGGTCCCGTTGCGGTGATCATGGGCGCTTCGGCAGCCGGCTCACTCACCGCCGCGCAGACTGCGTCGTGGGTATTCGGAGTGTTCGTACTCAACGGCATCCTGACCGTCGTAGCAAGCTGGGTGTACCGGATGCCGCTCAGCTTTTTCTGGACCATTCCGGGCACCGTTCTGGTCGGTCAATCATTGGCCTCGCTGACCTGGCCGGAAGTCGTGGGGGCCTACCTCGCCACCGGAGTCCTCGTCATCGTTCTCGGAGCCACCGGGGTGGTCACGAAACTGATGGCATTCCTGCCGCACAGCGTCGTGATGGCGATGGTGGCCGGCGCGTTCCTGTCGTTCGGAACCGGGCTGGTGCAGTCTGTTTCGGCCGACGTACTCGTCGCCGGCACCATGGTCGTGGCGTGGTTGGCGTTGACCCGCTCCGAGACGTGGTCGAAACGGGTGCCTCCTGTCCTGGCGGCTCTGGTTGCCGGTCTCGGTGCTCTCGCGGTCACCGGCGGATTCACCCGAGTGAGCGGTCCTGCGGCAGACCTACCCTTGATCGGCTTACCGGAACTCGTCGCGCCGGCGTTCAGTGGTGCAGCAATGGCGCAGTTGGTGATACCGCTCGCCATCACCGTGGTCGCGGTTCAGAACGGTCAGGGTGCTGCAGTATTGAACGCTGCGGGCCATCGGCCCCCGATGACCGTCGTTACCATCGCCTGCGGGATCTGGTCGCTTCTCGTGGCGCCGCTCGGTGCGGTGTCGACGTGTCTTGCCGGCCCGACCAATGCCTTGCTCGTTGCTGTGGGTGACCGATCGCGGCAGTACACCGCCGGAATGACCTGCGGCGCATTGGCCATCGTCGTGGGTGTACTCGCGCCGCTGCTGGTGCGCGGTCTTGCCGTGGTACCCGCAACGTTCATCGCCGCTCTCGCAGGTCTGGCCATGCTCGAGGCACTGCGCGGTGCGTTCACTGCCGCGTTCTCGGACTCGACCGGCCGGCCGGTGCTCGCGCCCCTGATCACCTTGCTGGTCACCATTTCCGGTATCGATGTCGCAGGACTCGGCGCGCCGTTCTGGGGGCTGGTCGCAGGTGTTGCCGTGACTTACCTGCTCGATCGCCGTCAGTAGGGGATTGCACTGCGATCGTCGTCGTTCGATCGCTCTGGACTCCGAGCACGACAGACTGCATGGGTAGAACGGTCAGTGTCGATGATTCCTCTGGATCTCGATGGGTGTGAGCTTGCCGAGATGTCGAGAATGTCGAGCACGAGAAGCCTTTGCTGTCGGTGCCCTGTGCGACTCTGCACGGCATGGCGATCTGCATGGCGTGCGATCTGGAAATGCTCGATTCGGTGGGTTGCACTTGGCGGCCCAGCCGGATACCCAACGGGAGAAGAAAGTGTCACGACTGCGGCACCCCGCCGGGGGCGCTACACCACCCGGGGTGCGACGGCGAGCGCTGCCGGTGTGGCCAGATGCTCTCGTGCGGCAGCGGGTGCGCGGTGGATGAGTGCGAACGTGAAGACGGCCACGACTACGTCGACGCCCGCTGCAGGTGGTGCAACGAACCGTTCGGACAACTCCGCGTGGTGGACGGTCGATGACACTGCGACCGAGAAGCTACGAGTAGTCGCGAATGCCACCACTTCAGCGACAGCAAGAAGCACATCGATTTGCATATGGGCTTTCGTGATTCGAGGTGCGACTCGCGGGTGTAGAACTGAAGCAGGACCGAGCAGTGATGTCCAGCTGCCAGGTCTGTCATGCGGATCGTCCGCTACGCGTAGACCCATGCCCCGAGGTCGTGCGCGGAAACGACACCTGCGACTCGAGGGAACACGATGTCCGAATTGGCACAGACCCGCCCAGGAATCGACGTACCCGCTCCGCCGGTTTTCGAGTCGGTCGACGACGAACGGCAGCACCGAAAGCAACGACTGGCGGCCGCTTTCCGGCTCTTCAGTCAGTGCGGCTTCGACGAAGGCGTGGCGGGGCATATCACCGCTCGGGACCCAGAGAAGACAGACCACTTCTGGGTCAACCCCTTCGGTATGCATTTCAGCATGATCAAATCGAGCGATCTGATCCTGGTCGATCACGAGGGTCAGATCGTCGAAGGCAATCGTCCGGTCAACCGTGCCGCTTTCGTCATCCACTCCCAGGTGCACGCGGCTCGACCGGACGTGGTTGCGGCCGCTCACGCACATTCGTTGTACGGCAAGGCGCTGTCGAGTTTGCGGATGGGGCTGGCACCTCTGACTCAGGACGCCTGCGCGTTCTACGACGACCACGCCGTGTTCGACGACTACACGGGTGTCGTTGCAGAGTTGGAGGAGGGCAGGAGAATTGGTGCGGCGCTCGGTCAGCGCAAGGCGATTGTGCTGTCGAACCACGGTCTGCTGACGGTCGGTCGGACCGTGGACTCCGCGGCATGGTGGTTCATCACAATGGAGCGGTCCAGTCAGGCGCAGCTCATCGCCATGGCGGCGGGTGAACCGAAACCGTTGGATGACGTGACGGCGAAGCTGACGTACAACCAGGTGGGTCTCGAGTACGCGGGGTGGTTCCAGTTCCAGCCGATGTACGACCGAATCGTTGCGCAGCACCCGGAGCTGTTGGACTGAACGGCGTCTCCGTCCGAGCAGCCGAAACCCCGCTCAGTGGAGCGGCACCCGGCATCCGAGAATGGTTCGAATTCGATCGGCGGTTTTCTGTCTACGCTTTGCCATCGGGTGTTGAAGACACCGCCGAACATCGCCTGTCGGGACGCAACGCGAGTTCGTCTCGCAGCGCCGCAATGTGGGAGGTCAGCTCCGCCACTTGTTGCTGGTTCGCGTCGTCCTGTTCGGCGACCTTGGTGCAACCTCTGAAGCCCTGGATCCCGTCTGCACCGGAAGCGTCATCCGTCGGGGCCCCGGCCGATTGACCGGACCGGCTGAGGCGAACCAACTACACCGAACCCTCGTCGGGTTGACTAGTCTCCAACATAGGCAACGTTTGCCTAACTTCGACGATGGGGAAAGTATGCGGATCTTCAGAATCTCACCGATGCGAGCGCCCGCCTCTCGGCACACAGTGGCCACGGCTTTCGCAGTGCTCTCGTTGGTGGGTGTCACAGCATTGAGCGGATGCTCCTCGTCCGACGATGGGCCGGCGGAGTCGAACGGTGCCACCTCGGAGTCCGGTTTCAGCTTCGTGGACGGCCGCGGAGAAACCGTCGAACTCGACGCGGTCCCGTCACGCATCGTGGCCAGTGAACAGGCCGCGGCAGCGTTGATCCCGCTGGGCATCAAGCCGGTCGGTATCTGGGGAGGGAGCTCCTTCGAGTCGTCGATTCCGCTTCGTGGCCTCGATCTCGATGGCATCGAAAGCGTGGGACAGGCCTACGGCGACATCGACGTCGAACAGGTCGCAGCCCTCAGGCCCGATGTCATCATCACCGGCTGGTACGCCGGGGACGCCTACGGTGGCCTCGGTCTGGAAAGCTCCGATCTGGCCGAGAACCTCGAGCAGGTTGCACCGTTCCTCGCGGTCTCCGCGCAGAAGCCGTCGTCCGAGACGCTGCAGGATTACGAGAGCTTGGCCACCGAACTCGGCGCCGACGTCGATACCGACGCAACCCAGGCCGACCGCGAAGCCTACGACTCCGCAGTCGCGGACCTGAAGGAAGCAATCGCTGCCAAGCCGGGTTTGACCGCGATGGCAATCTCCCCATCGGACCAGTACTACGTCGCGATAAACGCCGAGTTCCCCGAACTGCGCGATTACCAGAACTGGGGTCTGAATCTTCTCGAGTCCGACGTCCCGCGCGCCGCCGACTCGGGATCCTTCACGCCGGTGAACTGGGAGAATGCCGGTGAATACCAGCCGAATCTCATTCTGCTGGACACGCGTTCGTACTCGACCCCGCTGGCCGAACTGGAGGCCGACCGGCCGACCTGGGCGCTGGTGAACGCTGCGAAGGCCGGCAACATTGCCGACTGGACGACCGACGCGACCAACAACTACGCGAGCTACACCGCGCAGATCATCGACCTGACCGCGGCAATCGACAAGACGACCGTCTAGATCCACCGAGCCCGATCGAAACCGGCCCGAATACCTCCACCTCGGCCCTCGAGGTGGAGGTATTTCATCGGATGCGGCTCCAGATGTAGTCCGCCACTCGTTCGCCGAACACCGACCAGTTGTGAGCCTGACCGAGCTGTGCATGCTCGAGGTCGACAGAGTGGGCATCGAGGGTCCCGGTGATTCTGTCCTGCCACTGACGGTCCCGACGACGCTGCATCTCGACGGGCGTTCCACGAGACGCTCCGATCAACAGGGCGTCGCCTGCGTGGCGGCCGACCGTCGGCGGTATCGACAGCGCGAGGTGACGGCCGAGGGTGCGCGCCAACCGGCCCTGCACCTCGGAGGAAAAGCTCGACAGCAACGGATCCGTCTGCATATGGCGACGGAAATTGTTCTGTGCTTCCTCGATGCCGTTCTGCGACAACATCTCACGGTCGGCGGTGTCCGCCTCCGCGACGTCGGCGTAGGAATCCAGCAGTACCAGCGACGCCACTACGGCGCCCTGTTCGTGCAGACGTGCAGCGATCGCATGTGCGAGTTGCCCTCCGAAAGACCACCCGAGCAGGTGATACGGACCGTGCGGTCGAACGGCTCGGATCCGCGCGACATGGTCGTCCACCAGTGCCTCGATCGAAGTCAACTCGATCGCTTCGTCGCCGCTCTGCAACGCCGGGTCCTGAATGGCATACACCGATATCGACGGATCGAGGTACCGCAAGGCGCCGATGTAGGACCAACTGAGACCGCCGGCCGGCTGCAGACAGAACACGGCGGGCTCGCCCGCCCGGCGCAGCACCACCAACGGCGCAAGCATGCTGTCTCCGCCGCCGTCGATCACCGCCCGGGCCAGACCCGCGACTGTCGGGTGGGCGTAGATTTCGCGCACGCCGAGTTCGAGATCCACTGTGCGCAGTCGGGATGCCAAACGGACGGCGGCCAAGGAATGCCCACCCAATGCGAAGAAGTCGTCGTCCCTGCCCATCTCGCTCACGCCCAGTACATCCTCGACTGCGTCGGCGATCAAGGATTCGACATCGCCGCGTGGACGGTCGACCGACTCGATGTTCTCCGACGGCGGCGGCAGCGCTCCGGCGTCGAGTTTCCCGTTGACCGTCAGTGGCAGGCTGTCGACCACCTGGACCGATGCTGGGACCATGTAATTCGGAATCAGTTCCCGCAGTCCGTCTTTCACCGAGGACGCGGTGATGTCCGACGGTAATGCGTCGTCGAGAAGGATGTATGCAGCCAGTTCCGCAGTACCGGCCCGCTCGAACACGGTCACCGCAGCGCGCACGATGCCGGGTAGCCGCAGGAGCGCCTCCTGTATTTCCCCGGTCTCGACGCGATGTCCTCTGATCTTCACCTGGTTGTCCGCGCGGCCGTGATAGGTGATCAACCCGTCGGGGTCGCGCGATACCAGATCGCCGGTTCGATACATACGGGAACCGTTGTCGGTGAACGGGTTTGCCACGAATCGTTCCGCGGTCAACGCAGGTCGTCCGTCGTATCCGCGCGCGAGGCCCGCACCCGAGAGATAGAGCTCGCCGATGACTCCGGGTGCCGATTGCCGTAATGCGGTGTCGAGCACGTGCGCGGTCGTGTTCAGAATGGGACGTCCCAGCGTCGGAGTCGACCGGTCCTGTACGTCGGCACCGAGCGCGTTGATGGTGTACTCGGTCGGCCCGTAGAGGTTGTACCCACCGGTCCCCGGTGTTTCTCGCAGGTTCGACCACAGGCGGTCTCCCACCGCTTCGCCGCCGAGCGACACGAACACCAGGCCCGGGGCATCGTCGTCGTTCGGCGTCGTTGCCCGGCAACGCGGACGGGCCAGGAGACCGGCGTCGACCAGATGCTCGCCGTACGTCGGTGTGACGTCGAAGGCATCGATCTTCTGCGCGTCGAAGTAGTCGAGGAGAACTACCGGATCACGCCGCGTCTGCTCGTCGATGACGTGCACGCTGTGCCCCTCCAACAGCCAGAACAACTGCTCCCACGACGCGTCGAACGAGAAGGACGTGGTGTGTGCGATCGCCAACTGCCGATTCCCGGCCCGAGCGACGACGGGCTCGAAGATTTCGGTGCGATGGTTGACGAACATGTTCGTCAAGCCGCCGTAGGGGACCGCAACGCCTTTGGGGCGCCCGGTCGATCCCGACGTGTAGATGATGTAGGCAAGCTGGTCGAGTCGCCGCGGGACATCGCCGGGTGCCGGCAGTCCGTTTCCTACACCGTCGTTGTCGAGTTCGATCACGGCTGCCGACTGTTCTGCCGCGATGCTCTGCAGCCGTACGGCCAGCGAGCTCGTCGTCAGCACGACGTGCGGACGCGATTCGCGCACGATGTACTCGATGCGGTCGGCAGGCATCTCCGTATCGACCGGGACGTAGGCCGCGCCTGCGGCGAAGACACCGAACAGTGCTTCGACCATGAGCTCGGTGCGGGGGAGGAAGAGCATGACCCTCGATTCCCCGGCGACGCCATGCGATCGCAACAACGCAGCGAGGTTCAGCGCACGCGCATGAAGATCGGCAAAGCTCCACCGGACGTCGCCTGCCACCAACGCCACGTCGTTCGGTCGATCTGCAGCGCGTGCAGCGAACAGATCCCACACGGTGTGCTCGGGTACAGCCGAGTCCAGAGTGCCCGAGTGTTGCTGCGTCCACGCGAGCTCGTGCGGGGTGAGCAGAGCGATCCTCGCCGCTGCCTCGTCCGGCCCTGCCGTCAACGCAGCCAGCGCAGCCCGGTAGGTGTCGGCGATGGCTGCTGCCCGTGCATCGTCGAGGGCGTCCCGTCGATGCATCATTCGCACCCGGGCACCGGATTCCACCGGTGCGACCACCACCGTCATCGCGTAATGCGTTGCATCACTGAGCTTCTGGTCGACCACCCGAAGTGCACCATCGGGACCCAAGCGCTCGTCGGGCGGCACGACCGGAATGTTCTGGAAGACGAACAACGTATCGAACAGTCCACGATGCCCAGCGCACTGCTCGAGATCGGACAGCGCAAGATACGGATGGGTCAGCAGCGGTCGTCGTTCGTCCTGGATGCGGGCCAGATGGTCACGAACAGCGAGAGCGGGATCGATCCGCACCCGCAGCGGAACCGTGTTGAACAGCAGGCCCAGTAGCTCGTCGATGCCGGGGATCTCGGCCGGTCGACCGGACACCACGGTTCCGAACACCACGTCGTCCTGGCCGGTGAACTTCTGCAGTGTCAGTGCCCACGCCAGTTCGTACACGATGCTCGTCGTGACGCCGGTCTGCGCAGCGAGTTCCTTCACCTGGCGGGTCAGTGAGCGATCGAGATGAAAGACGGTGTCCGCCGACCGGGCCGGGTCGACCGATGCTGCCATGTTCCGAGGAGCGAGCAGTGTGGGCCCGGGCGTACCGGCGAGCTGGCGTCGCCACATCTGCAGGCCCGCATCACGATCGCGAGTTCTGAGCCACATCATGTAGTCGTCGTACGACGCACGGTGGGTTGTGTCGACGTGGCCAGGCCGGGTGTACTCGTCGAGAATGGCCCGCAGGAATCTCCAGATCGACCACCCGTCGAGAACGAGGTGCTCGATGGTGAACACCAGTGCACTCTGGCCCCCGGGGAGCAGCGCCACTCCCAGTCGAACGAGCGGCGGCTGCACAGGGTCGAATCCCTGTGCAGCCTGCCGTCTTTCGAATTTTGTCAGCTCAACCTGGGCCGAATCGGCGTCGAAATGTCGCAGATCCGTCGTCGTCCAGGGCATCCTGGCCGTCCTCGGTACTGCGGCAACGGTGCGGTCGCCGAGCTGGACATACCCCGCACCGACCTGCGGGTGTGCAGCGAGTACGGCGTCGGCGGCACTCCGCAACAGATCCGTGTCGAGTGAGCCGGAGAGCCGCATCACCGTCTGCGACACGTAGATGCCCTCGCCCTGTCCACCCAGCTGCTGATGGAAGAGCAGCCCGTCCTGCAACGACGTCGTCGGGTAGATCGCTCGGAGCGGGCCGAGGAGCGACTCCACGTATCGACGCTCCCGCGTGTCGAGTCCGGCCATGTCGGTACTGCGGTCGATACCGTCTGCGAAGACGTTGTCCACCACGCGATTGACTCCGGACCCCACCGCGTTCACCCTGGTCGCGATCGCCGTCGCCAGGCGTGCGGCGTCGGGGACGGCGAGGCCGGACACAGAACATGCGCACGACCACGAACCGGTGTCCGCTCGAAGGAACCTGACGTCGACCCCGGGCTCGGCGACACTCTGCATTTTCCCGTCGACACTCGAAACATGGATGCGGACCTGCAGATCCGCATCCGGTAGGTCGTCGAACACACCAGGGGTGTGGTCGCTGAGGTGCGCGGCGACCCCGAAGGATGCGGCGTGCTCGGGGTCGGCGTCTGCGCCGAGCAGGGTGCCGGCATCGATGACGACAGGGAGACCACGACGCAGTGATCCCACTGTCCTGTAGCCCTGTTCGGTGCCTCGGTCTCGGTCGGACTCCTCGACCCACACCACCATCGACGCGAGTCCCACGACGTCCGCCATCACCTCGCGCAACGACTCGAGGACGGCTGTCCGGATCTCGACGGTGCCCGGAAGTCCGCTCGTCGACAGTGCTGCGACACTCTCGGCACAACCGTTCGCGGGCGATGCCTGCATCGGCGCGAGGGACGCCGCGTTGTCTCGCCTGTCGAGCACGTCCACAGCCGCGTCCACGATGTCGAGCCACGACTCGGCGTGATCGACGATCGAGAGGTCCTCTGCCAGATCCTGATCGAGCGAGGCCCACCGCGCCGACGGAGCCACCGACACACCCACCACAGAACGATCACTCGTCAACGCAGCGAGGATGGACGGCCACGATTCTTCGTCGACCGCCGCGTGGGCCATCTCGACTCGCAGAGCACTCTCGCCGATCCAACCGGCTCGGAGCGCGGCGTCGGCCGACGCCGCGAATGTGGTTCCTTCCGTGGCAATTCGAGACATCTCGAGGATCTCTGTCACCGACATCGAAGTGCTTCGAGGCGTCCCACCGTCGGTCTCGAGACCGGTGCAGAGCGCGTCGTGCCGAAGACAGAGACCGATGAGAGACGCTCGCGCACGGCGGGCCTGCGACTGCGACAGGGCGAGCGTGCGTGACCACCTGCCGGGGCGCGGTCGTACGCGTAGTGGACTGTGCTGCGGAGCTGGGGCATTCGGTCTGGTGACCAGTTCCGAGATATGCCGGGTCGGATCGGCGACCGCCTGAGCCGCGATCAGCGTCATGTCGTCGAGAAGCGTCTGAACGGTTCTGTTGTCGAACAGCTCTCGGCGGTAGACGATGTCGAGGCCGAGTCGCCCTGATTCGCCTCGTGGACCGATTGCTGCGATCAGATCGAACTTGGCCGACGCGTCGTCCGGGGGGCGGAGGACTCCGTCGACGCGCCCCAGCGACACCGGCTGCGGCCGCGTGTCCACCTCGGCAATCATCACCTGGAACAGCGGATGCACACCCGGAGTTCTCGTGGGGCGGAGCCAGTCGACGACCTCGTGGAACGGGGTGGCGCGATTGTCGACGCAGTCGAGCGTCGAACTTCGTGTCCGCGCGGTCAACTCGGCCACGGTGGGATCGCCGGTGAGATCGGTCGGCAGAACGACGGTATTGACGTAGAGCCCCACCGCGTCCGTCACCGCGTCCGGAGGCCGGGTATCGACAGCGGTGCCCATCGGGATCCGATCGCCGCCGCCGTGGGCACGCAGCGCGAGAGCAGTGACGATCTGGAGAAAGATCAGGCGGCTGATGCGATGCGTGGAGCAGAACTGCTCGATGTCGTCGGCGAGGAACGTGGGCAGTACCGTCTCGATGAGCTGCCCCGAGGTCGACGGTACTTCGCTACGAGCGTGGTCGAGCGGAAGATCGACGGGCTCGACGTACGGAGCGAGTGTCGTCGTCCAGAACGGCTGCGTTGCAGTGACATCGGCGACGCCTTCCTCCTCCGCGTACTGCGCATAGTCCACCGCCGGTGCTGCCCAGTCCGGTGCCTCGCCCCGTGCACGCGCGTCGTACGCGATCCTGAGATCGTTCAACAGGATCGGCACCGAACCGCCGTCGGCGGCGATGTGGTGCACCGTCAGGACCAGTCGCGAGCTGTCGTACAGATCTGCGGCGAAGGGGATCTCGGCACCGAGGTCGAACGTGCGTGGACGGTAGGGCTCACCCCGACGGTCCGCTACCTCGACCGCGGCATCGGGCTGCAGGTGGCGCACCACCCGGCCGGCGTCGTTCGAATACACACTGCGCAGCGAGGCATGGCGTGTCGCCACATCCGCGAGGGCATCGGCGAGGACGTCCAGATCCGGATCCGACGTCAGATCGAGGTGGACCGGCATCGTGTAGGCATGGCGGTCCGTTTCCATCTGGTCGAGGAACAGCATCCGCTCCTGTGCGCTCGATGCCGGCCCGGTACGTGCGGACGCGTGGGTGTGAGTCATCGGTGTGCTCCTGATGCGAGAGTTCCGAGAAAGTGATCCGCCACTGTGGACGCGGTGAGGTCCTCCGAGAGAGCGAGGTGGTGAACGGACAGCTCCGCGGACCATCCGGCGCTGTCGTCTCGTGCTACGTGGATGCGAACCAAGGGGCCGGTGTCGACGTCGATCGTGGGCAGGACGTCCGCAGCTCTCTCTACCCCTGCCACGTGCACGACGGTCTCGAGGTTCACCGCGTCGAGATGTATCTCGAAGGCCTTCCACAATCTACGGCGTGACCGGTCGATGCGGGTGCGCAATGCCGGGAAAGTCTCCATCAACGCTGTTGTCGCCCTGCGGACTTCCGCATCGAGGTCGGTCGCAGCCAGATCGTCGGGGGAGGGGATGTGGGCCCGCACCGTATCGATGCGGTCGTCGATGTCCAGTCCCGATTTCACCGCGGCCCTGGCCAGGTCAGGCAGGGGAACAGGGATGTCTGCGCGCGAAATATTCTCGCGTGCAGTCGTTGTCGTCTCCTCATCGCGGAGGGAGGCCTCGGCGAGCGCTGCGACCGTGCGCAGATCGAAGATCTGCATCTCGGTGATCCGCCTGCCGCGTCTGCGTGCGAGGGTGACGGTGCGTATGGCACTGATGCTGTCGCCGCCGATTCGAAAGAAATCGTCGTCGATTCCGATGGCGGCGGCCTTGAGTCCGAGCGCTTCGGCGATGGCCCCACGAATTGCGACCTCGCCGTCGCTCGTCGGTACCCGATCCTTCGACGCGGAGTCACGAAAGTCGATGGAAGGAAGGCCTTTACGGTCGAGTTTCCCGCTCGACGTCAGAGGGATCTCGTCCAGGATCGCTGTACGGGCCGGAACCCATGACGCGGGAAGGATCCGTGTGACCGTGGCGCGAACATCGCTTTCGAGCAGAGTTCTTCCGGATTCCGGGACGACGTATCCGACGAGTCGTGGACCGGCCGGCGTGACCTGTACGGCGGCGGCACCCGACCGGACACCGGGATGGGTGAGCAGAGCTGCCTCCACCTCGGCCAGTTCGATGCGTTGGCCCGCCAGCTTGATCTGGCCGTCGGTGCGGCCGAGATACTCGATACTGCCGTCGCGTCGTTGCCGCGCGCGGTCGCCGGAGTGGTAGAGACGAGCCCCGGGAACGTCGGCACGGGGGTCGGCCACGAATCTGCTCGCGGTCAGTGCGGAGTTGTGTCGGTAACCGCGGGCCAGTTGTGCTCCACCGAGATAGAGGTCTCCTTCGGCGCCGGGCAATACCTCGGTGAGAGTGTGATCGAGTATGCGGCAGTGGGTGTTCCACACCGGCATGCCGATCGCCACGGCGAGGCCTGCGACCGGGCCGTGCGCCGAGACGTTCTCGGCGGTCACGTCGATGGCGGCTTCGGTTGGCCCGTACAGATTCAGCAGGGTGGCCCGCGGAAAGACAGTGGCCACCGACTGTGCGTGTTGCGATAACAACGGCTCGCCGCTGCAGACGATCAGCCGCAGCGCTCTGGCGTCGAGGACTGGGTTCACAGGTTCGGACGTTGCTGCGGTGAGGAATTCACCGAGCATCGAGGGGACGAAGTGGACGATGCTCACGTCGTGAGTCGAGATGAGATGCGCCAGACGCCGTGGATCTCGGTGGCCACCTTCTTCCACCACGACGACCGACGTTCCGGTGACGAACGGGAGAAAGATCTCCCAGCCAGAGACGTCGAACGACGCAGGGGTCTTCTGCAGGAACACATCGGCAGCAGTGATCTCGTGATGCTCAGCGGCCCAGAGCAAGCGGTTCACGATGGCCGAATGGGAGACAGCGACGCCCTTCGGTCGTCCGGTCGACCCGGACGTGTAGAGGACGTACGCCGGGTGGTCGCCGTGCAGCGGGCGTCGACGCTCGGCGTCCACCACAGGATGGGTCGGTAGCGCAGCCAGCAGAGTCGCAATCGATGGGTCGGCGAGGTCGATCAACGGCACATCCGAGGTCGGAAGACGTGCTGCGACATCGGCGGTGGTGAGGATCGTGGCGGCCCCGGAGTTGTCGAGCAGGTACCGAATCCGTGCTTCGGGAAGTTCGGGATCGAGGGGCACGTAGGCGGCTCCCGAGAAGGTCACGGCGAGAAGCGAGACGATCAGTTCGGGTGACCGATCGAGTGCGATGGCCACGACGTCCTCGGGTCCGTGACCGGAGTCGATGATCAGCCGTGCCAGTGCAGCTGCTTCGCCCAGGACGGAGCCGAGGTCGCGGCGACGATAGTCGAAGATCAGCGCGGCACCGTCCACCGGGGATGTGCGGGTGATGATCCTGTCGAGAGTCAGGTCCGGTTCGATGTCCCGTCGAGCACCGTCGAGTCGGGACAGTGTGGCGTGGTCCTGGGCGTCGAGCAGATCCAGTGCGTCGACCGGCAGGTCCAGCGAGGCAGGCATGCGTCGCAACACCGTTTCGATTCGCCGCATCAGTGTGTCGGCGGCGTCATCGTCGACAACATCGGTTGCGTACTCGACGATGAGTCCGATCGCCGAATCATTCTCTTGCAGAGTGATACTGACGTCGTATTTCGCCGTCCCGGTGTCGACGGGCAGCCGTTCGGTCTGCACGTCGCCGAGAGTCAACGACCCCCCGCCGTCAAGGTGCGGTTGATGGATCACCATCACCCGAACCGGTGGCTGCTCTCGCAGCGCAGGCAGTGCAGCCACGACCTCCTCGTACGGTGCCGTCGAGTGGGCGAGCGCGTGCAACGTCTGGTCGCGGGTACGCGCGAAGAGCTCCCGCAGTGTGGGGTTTCCCCGTAGGTCCGCGCGGAGCAGAACGGTGTTCAGGTGGAAACCCACCTCGTCGTCGGGGTCACCGTCGGTATCGTCGCGGCCCGTCTTCGGGGACCGGATCGACATCGGCGACGCCGTCAGGAAGTGCTCACCCGATCCACACGCGCGGAGTGCGATCGAGGTGGCCACCTGAGTGGCCATGTACATGCTCGCCCCGCACGTACGCGCCGCCGCCCGTACCGTCGCGGCGACGTCGTCGGCGACCACTCGTCGGATCGTCCGTCCCGGCCGTGCGCCGGAGTGACGGGCGGCGCGCCAGCCCGGCACGTCCAGGACCGGCGGTAGCGGCGTCAGATGTGAGCGCCACGAGACGATCTCGGCATCGTGATCCTCTGCGACCACCGACGGATGGAGCGTTGCCGCGCCGAGGTCCACGGGTATCCGGCCGGCATGGCGCGCTGCGTAGGCGCGTGAGAGGGTCCGAAGCAAGGCCGGCTCGGACCATTCGTCCGTGGCGATGTGATGCACGGCGAGAACGAGCGTTGCGCAATCCTTCTCGTCGTCGTGAGTGAACACGTGGGCGCGCAGTGCAATCGACTCCGACGGATCGAATCGTTCCTGCAGCGACTGTTGGATCGCCTGCGGCACACCGGACGACGACACCACGTGAGGCCGCAGGGTGGGTACCGCACGTTCGTCGTACGGGTCGAACGTCTCGACCGTCAGTGCTCCGTCGTTCTCGACGTACAACGACCGCAGTGAACGATGACGTGCGGTGACATCGGCGAGCGCCTGCTCGAGGGCGGGTCGGTCGAGGAGACCGGTGACGCGGAACGCCAGCGGCACGGTGTACGTGCCACCATGACCACTGAGTCTGTCTGCCAACCACATTCGACGCTCGCCTGCGTTCATCGGCCGGGTGCGCTCATCGGTCTGCACTGCGCTGGCGTCGTTGTGCTCTTCGTCGGTGCACGGCGGCGTGTCCGCTGCGTCGATGTAGGCGGACAGTGCCGCGACCGTCGGGTGATCGAACACTGCCCGCACCGATATCTGCATGTTCAGATCCCGGTTGATCCGAGTGACCAGACGCATTGCGGCCAACGAGTCTCCGCCGAGGGTGAAGAAGTCGCTGTCCGGGCCCATGGAGTCCACCAGTTCTTGCGGGCCGGAATCGCGGGCGAGCAGGGTCGCGATGTGACCGGCCAACCGCAGCTGCTCATCGGTCAGCGGGCCCGAGAGTGCACCGATGACGTCCGGAGCGGGCAGGGCACGGCGATCGACTTTACCGTTGACGGTGGTGGGGAAAGCATCGAGCACCATCAGGTGCGCGGGAATCATGTGCTGGGGGAGTACCGTCGCCAGATACGCGCGAACACTACGAGAAAGGTTGTCCGAGTTCGTGTTCGCAACGTCCGTCGGGACCACGTAACCGCAGAGAATCGATGATGTCGCTGCGTGCACGAGTACGACGGCAGCGCGAACCTGGGGATGTGTGGCTGCGGCCGCTTCGATCTCCTCCAGTTCGACGCGCATGCCGCGGATCTTGACCTGGTTGTCCGCTCGGCCGAGAAAATCGAGTGTTCCGCCGTCCGTCCAGCGAGCACGGTCACCAGTTCGGTAGGCACGTCCGCCGACCTCGGCGGCGAAGGGGTCCGCGACGAATCTCGCTGCAGACATGCCCGACGCACCGACGTAGCCGCGTCCGAGCAGGTCACCCGCCGCGTAGAGCTCGCCTCCCATCCCCAGGGGGAGCGGCCGGAGGCGGTCGTCGAGCACGTACAACCGGCAACCCGGATTCGGCCGCCCGATCGAGGTGGATATTCGATCGGATCCGCTGCCGTCGTACACCACATGGGAGACCCCGATGGTCGCCTCGGCCGGACCGTACCCGTGATAGAGGGTCCCGTTCATGCGAGCCCGGAACCGGGAGAACAGTTCCGGGGTGAGAACTTCACCGCCACACCAGACATGACGTACCCCCGCCATTGCGTCGGTCCCGGCGCTGGTCTCGAGGAGCACGTCGAGCATGGAGGCGACGAGATACACGAACGTCACTCGTTCACGGGATATCAACTCCAACAATCGCTGCGGGTCCCGGTCTTCGCCGGGGCCCGCGACGACCACGGTTCCTCCCGAGCAGAGCGGGAGCAGGAGCTCGTTGATCGAAATATCGAATGCGAGTGGAGCTTTGAAGAGACTGGCATCTCCCGGGCCCACTTTCAGAATGTGCTCGATCTGCCATCTCATCCGGCTCGCGATGGCCTCGTGCCGGATCATCGCCCCTTTCGGCCGCCCCGTCGAACCCGAGGTGAAGATGACGTATGCCAGACCGGCTCCGTGACGGAGCACCCCCGACGGCGGGGTGGAAGGTCGACTCTCGTGCTCCCATCGATCGAGAGCCACTGCTACCGACAGCACTTCCGTGTCCTCGTTCGACTCCGAGCTACCCGGTCCTCGCAGTGCCACAACGATGTTCGCATCGCGGACCACCGCACGTCTGCGGGCCTGCGGCCACTGCGGGTCGAACGGGACGAACGCCGCCCCTGCGGCGAGGACGGCCATGACGGAGACGACCATCTCGGCGGACCGAGTCATGTCGATCGCCACGCGTGCTTCCGGTCCGACTCCCGCCGCCACCAGCGAGTGCGCGAGTTGACTCGAGCGGTGCCGCAACTCGGAGTAGGTCAGTCGGGTCGGGCCCGCTACGACGGCGGTGGCGTCGCCCGTCCGAACTGCCCAGGATTCGAACATCTCCACGACGTCCTGGTCGGCGTGGCAGTGGCCGGTCTCGTTGACGTCGGTGACGAGCATCTGCAGGTGTTGCGGAGAGGCGAGGGGCAGCGAGTCGATCGGAGCCTCCGGGGCGGTCGTCGCGGCGTCCAGAAAAACCGCCAACGCGTGCGCATGGGCCCGGATCTCTGTGCCGGCGCTCGCACCTCGTACCTCCATCGCCAGCCACGAGTCCTGGGGGTTCGCACGGTCGACAGTGCCTTCCACCACGAATTCGAGGTCCGTCACCGGACCGAGCCAGCACTGGCGCAGTCGCGCTCGATCGCCGCCGAAGGTCGTGTCGCGTTCTGCAACAAGCACATTGATGCCCGGTGCCACCAGTGAGGAGTCCCCTCGGCGCAGTCGAAGCAGCTCGGTCACCATGTCGGGTGCGACCGCGGTGTGCGGTCGCATCTGCGTCAGGGTCCGCTCAACGTCGGCAAGCACGTCGACGACAGTCCTGGTGCTCTTGTGCTCGAGCACGAACGGTACGACGCTGGACGTCATCGCGATCGGAGACCCTGCCGGGGCATGACCGCCGATGGCCAGTCCGATGGATTGCGGCCCTGGAGGTCTGGTCGTTGCGGCGTACGCGCTGAGCAGACCCACGAGAGCACGACGCGGCGATGTATGTGCGCGATCGGCCAATGCGAGGACACGCTCGACGATGTTCTCCGGGAGGTCGATCGCCGCGTGGGATACCGACAGTCCGGTATGCTCGAGCAGGCCCTGATCGTCGGGCAGGCTCGCGATCACCGCATCCCAGTAGTCTCGGGTCCCGCGCGGCGACGCGGTGTCGGTTCGAGAACGGGCCGATCGGTCCCTGCGATCGTCGTTGTAGGCGTCGGCGACGCGTTCGGTGAGCGCAGCCACCGACTGCCCGTCGATCGCCACGTGATGGTAGGCCTGAATCCACCACAGTCGCCCGTCGTCCGCGGCGGCGACGATGTGATGATGCATCGGGCCCGTGTCCGGCGACCCGATCCTCGACCGCGCATCGGCCACCAGCGCAGCGAGCTGCGCGTCCGATCCGGTCGTCGTACGGGTTTCGATGCGCCCGGGCACTGCGGCGACGATGTCGAGATCGCCGTCCGATGACTGTGTGAGCGCCTGATCGAGATGCGGTAGCGCGGCAAGGGTGGCGCGGACCGCACGGTGGAGACGCGCGGAGTCGGTCGTCGTGGGAAGTTCGAGCCGCCACGCCAGCGCGTAGGTGCCCTCGCCGTCGTCGATCTGGGCGGCGGTCCAGACTGCTCTCTGCGCGGGGGTGATTCGAGGTGCGTCGAGCATGGTCATCCGGGTCTCCTCGTCGTGGGTGCGTCTACTCGGCATCTGCTGTGCCTGCCCAGGCCGACCAGAGACGCGCATACCGGCCGTCTGCTGTCACGAGGTCGGAGTGGGTGCCGGATTCCACGACACGACCGTGCTCGAGCACCACGATCGTGTCGGCGGATGCGGCCTGCGTCAGTCGGTGTGCCACGATCACCGTGGTCCTGCCTTCGGTCGCTGCCGCTGCGGCCTCTTCGAGCATGCGAGCTCCACTGCTGCCCGCCTCCGCGGTGGCTTCGTCCAGAATCGCCACGGGAGGATCGGACAACACCAGTCTTGCCAGTGCGAGCTGCTGCCCCTGGGACGCGCTGAGCGGGTGACCGTTCTCCCCGATGCGGGTGTCGAGACCGTCCGGCAGAGCCCGGACCCAGTCGGCGGCGCGGACCCGCCCGAGGGCATCCCACAGATCGGTATCGTCCGCATCGGCGTTCGCCAACCGCAGATCGTCGGCGAGAGGACCGGCGCTGACGTGGACGTCCTGCGACAGGATCGCGACATGTCGCCGGAGACGATCGGGTCCCAGGTCTCGTAACGGCATGCCGCCCAACGTGACCGAGCCGCTGTCCGGTTCGAGGGAACCGGCCGCGAGAAGCGCGGCCGTCGTCTTTCCGGCACCGGTCGAACCGACCACCGCCAGCGTCTGTCCCGCTGGAACGGTGATCGTGACTCCGTGCAGAACATCACCGCCGGTGGCGTACGCGAAGGTCACGTCGGACAGCTCCACTGTGGCATCGCGCGGCTGGGCATCGGTGCCTTCCGATCGCGTCGACGCCATGTCCGCCACGCCGACCAGACGGTTGAGACTGGCACCGGCGGACTGGATGTCGTCGAACAGGAACAGCACCGTGCCGAGCGGATTGAACAGGCGGTGGAACATCAGCGTTGCGGCGGTGACCGCGCCGAGAGATACCGAATCGCCTCGCACCAAGAAGAATCCGGTGCACAAGATGATGGTCAGGCCCACCAGTTCGGCGCGGTTCTCCTTACCGACGAAACGGGTCAGCAGCGTGAACGTCGCGATCGAGAAGTCTCTGGCTCGTTCGGACTCCGTCTCCACCGTCGCGATGGCGTCGTCCTCGCGCCTGTACGCACGCACCGTCCGAGCACCTTGGATGTTGCTGATCAGTGCCTGTGAGCGATCACCCATCGCGGCCCGTTCGGCGGCATAGAGAGGACCGCTGCGCGGTAGATACCAGCGAAGTGCAATGACGTACAACGGCAATGCCAAACAACCGGCAATGCCGAGACGCCAGTCGATGCCGTACATCGTGACCACCGACACTGCAATCAGCAGCGCCGCGTTCACGACGGCGGGCAGGACCCCGGTGACGGCGCGAGTCACTTGGGAGACGTCATCGCTGATCCGCGAGAGCACATCTCCGCGACCTGCCCGTTCCACCGTTCGGGTGGGAAGGGTGAGAACCCGACCGACCACGTGTTCGCGAAGATCCGCAACCACGCCCTCGCCCAGTTTCGCCACGAGGTAGGCCATCAGTCCGGCGAACACCCCGTTGACGATCGCAGCGATCATCACCAGAACCACCACCATCACGATCCGGCCGGCCGGCGCGCCCGCGACCACCTCGTCGACGAGGCGACCGAGAATCACAATCGGGGCCAGAGCCGATACGGCAGAGACGATGCCGACAAGGGGAGTGACCGTGACGAGTCCGGGCCGGGTCGCGAGTTGCCCTCGCAGCCACGACCACGATCGTCCGGCCTGTGCGATGGGCAGACGGGTGTCCTCGGTCATCGCAGCACAGCCTCGGCGTAGTCGTCGGCCCGTTCGAGAAGAACGGAATGGGGCGCGTCCGCCGCAATTCGGCCGTCGCGTAGCACCACGACCCGATGGGCGACGGACAACAATGCGGGACTGCTGGTCACGATGATCGTCGTCTTCGGGGTCTGCACGGCGGGCCCGTGACGAAGCGTCGCGATGCCCCGAGCGACGGCGTGTTCGGTCACCGAGTCCACCGCCGTCGTCGGCTCGTGCAACACCAGCACGGCAGACTCCGCGAACAGGGCCCGAGCCAGAGCGATTCGTTGTCGTTGCCCCCCGGACAGATTCGCGCCACGCTCGGTCAATCGCTGTTCGAGTCCGTCTGCATGGGTTGCGACTATCTGGTCTGCACCCGAGGCTCGGAGTGCTTCAGCGAGGCTGTGGTCCGTATGCCCACGTCCAGCGGTGATGTTGTTCTTCACGGTGTCTGCGAACAAGTCCGAGACGTGCGGCTCGACCACGATCGACCTCCGAACCTCGGAGAGCTCGATGTCCTGGGTGGGGGTGCCGGCGAGCAGAACGTCGCCGGCGATGTCCGCGGGCGATACTTGGCCGGACAGGACCGCCACGATCGACTCCGCATCCTCGGGCCCGTAGGCCAGAATTGCCACGATCTCCCCCGAAGCGATATGGAGGTCGAGCCCCTGCAGGGACCGGTGCGCAACACCGCGAAAGGCGAGATCGAGCCGCTGTCCAGTGACGCGCTCGGTGCCGTGGTTCAGAATTCGCTCTGCTCCGAGTACCAGGGCAACGCGATCGGCGGACGCCCGTGCGCGGGCGATGATCGCGGGGGTCGAGGACAGCACACCCAGCGGCTCGATGAGGAACTGCGCCAGACCAACGACGGCAATCAATTCGCCCACGGAAATTCGTCCGGTGAGAGCGAAGTAGCCGGCAAGCCCGGCGACGGTCGCCGCAACCACCGCGCTGACACCGGTGGTGATCCCCAGTTGTGTCGCCAGCGATCGCGCCGTGAGCAGTGCTGCCCGAAGGGCTTTCGTGCTCGCACGCCGGTAGCGCGTCGCCGCTTCGGTTTCCGCACCGATACCTTCGATCGATCGATGCCCACTGACCAGGTCGGTGGCGAGTGCGGTCGCCTCGGCGACCGTCCGCTGTTGTTCGGCCGCGCGCCGCGTCACGCGCGGTGCCACGAGCTGAAGAACGGCGACGAAGACCGGGGTGCCGACGAAGATGGCCAGCCCCAGCGGGACGTCGATGACCATCAGCGCAACGGCGGTGGCGATGACCGCTGTCGCTGCGGCGGCAATGCGCGGGAACAGATCCAGGAACCACGCCGACTGTTCGGCATCGGTACTGGAGATGGTCAGTAACTCACCACCCCGCAGAGTGGTGTCCAGGCCCCTCGGGTCGAGAATTCGACCGGTGACCTCCATTCGGATGCGATGTGCCTCATGCTGTAGGGCAACGTTCAGGAACCGCATTCCGAACTGGTAAGCCGTTGTCAGACAAACAAACAACGCTGCGAGTCCGAGGATGGACACGACGAACCATGGGACGTCGCCCGAGGTGATCGCCGAGTCGATGATCCACCCCAGGGTGATCGGAACTGCAGTCTCGGCCAGTTGGTGGATGCAGATCAGTACCGTTCCGATGCTCACTCGGCGCACGTTGCGCGTCAGTGTTCGACGGACGATGCGCACGCCGGTCATGGTGTCCTCCATGTCGGCTCTCATGCCGTGGGCGTGAGATAGCCACCGCCGGTCACGAAATGGTCCAGCGCATCGAGATCGTCCCCGCCGTCCGTGCGCACTCGGTCGATGACGAGTCCGTGGTTGGTACCGCGATGGGCGTCGGGACCACAGACGATCACCATCCCGGTGCCTTCCTTGATGAATATCCGGCCTGGCGTTCCGCCGTAGATGCCGTCCGAGACATGAGCGGCGATGATCCGAATCCGTTGGCCTTTGTGGAAGGTGTACGCGTTGGGGTATGGATCGGACATTGCCCGCACCAGCCTGTCCAGGTCCTCGGCGGACCAGGTCCAGTCGATGCAGCTGTCCGATTCGTGACGTTTGTGGAAGAAGGTTCTTTTCGACAGATCCTGCGGCGTCCACGTGGCCGTTCCGGTCTCGATGCGCTCGAGCGCATCCAGCAGCACCTCGGGAATCAGTTCGATCGTCGCCTCGACGAGGTCGGTGGAAGTGTCGGTCGGTCCGATCGGAACGGACCGCTGGGTGATGACGTCGCCGGTGTCGAGTTCTCCGTCCATTCGGTGTGCAGTCAGTCCGGTCTCGGCGGCGCCGCTGATCAATGCCCAGATGACAGGAGAGAACCCGGTGAACGCGGGCAGCAGCGAATCGTGCAGGTTCACCGTTCCGTGCCTGGGCATCGCGAAGATCTCCGGAGGCAGCCAGGTCCGCCAGTTGTTGGCGACGATGATGTCCGGTGCCCACTGTCGAAGTCGGTCCACCAATGCCTCGTCGGGCCGCTTCGCCACATGCACCTCGATGCCGTGATCCCGTGCGAGATCCTCGACGGAGTCAGACCAAATGCTCTCGTACGCTTGCCCACTGACTGGATGTGTCACCACCGCGACCACGTCGTGGTGTGACTTCACCAGCGTCTCCAAAGTCTTGTGACCCCAGGTCTGAAAACCGAACAGCACTACCCGCATTGGCTCATCTCCGTGTCTTTGCTCCGGCGAGTGACATCCTCACCTTGTTCCGGCCACCGAGGTCTTCCGTGCACAGCGAACCCCCGGCCAATGGTTAGGCTAACCTACCATCAACCGGCTCGGGTCGATCGTGTCGGCGGTGCCGTGATTGAAGGTGTCGAAGTCTGGGCACAGACAAGACATGACCGACAACGCAAAGCTCACAGTCGAACGGACCATCGAAGCTCCTGTCGACGCCGTATTCGATGTTCTCTCCAATCCCGAGCGGCACCAGGCGCTCGATGGGTCGGGCTTCGTACGCAGCGTGGATCACGCCGACCGGATTCAAAAGGTCGGCGAAAAATTCACGATGAACATGCAGGGCGATCACATGGGCGGCGAATACCAGACCGACAACCACGTCACCGGCTACATCAAGGACAAGCTGCTCGCCTGGAAGACCGCACCCGCCGGCAACGAGCCTCCCGGCTGGGAGTGGCTGTGGGAGTTGGAGTCTCAGGGCCCCAACGAGACGCTGGTTCGCCATACCTACGACTGGTCCAAGGTCACGGACAAGAAGCTGCTCGAGCAGATCAAGTTCCCCCTGGTCACCGAAGACCAACTGAACGACACACTCGCTCGACTGGCAGTCGAAGCGACGTCCTGATTTCGGGCCGCACTTCTATGGTCAGCCGAAGAACGCTGTGCAATCGAGACTTTCGATCGGCATCCAGCGTCGAGGAACGTCTTTCGATGTAGTCGCGGCCGACAGATCGACTCCACGGACGGCCAACGCCGACGTCGGCATCTGATCGACGATCAGACTGATGGCGTAGGTAGCGGCCGTCACGTGGAGGCAAGGGTCGATTCGGCCGGAGCACGTGCACGATGCTTCGGTGCTGTCTGGGACCGGCGGCAGCTTGTTCGCGACGAGTTCGGCGTGGACCTCGTCGGGCAGGTCACCGCTGGTTGCACTGCCGGGCGTGTGGCGGGCGAGGATGCGCAGCACGGACTTCCGTTCGATTGCCGTATATCGGGGGAGTGCAAGCACGGCAATCTCGCTCCTCTTGCCTGCGGACACGACGCAGCGAAACTCGCCGATGTTGTTGTGGTCCATGGACACTGCATCATTGCGCACCAGGCTGCGTGCTCGCGGGAGCATCGGATTCGGCCGGGTGACAGTAATGGGCTCGACTCGGCGGACCCATTCTCTACCCCACGGCGTCGATCCGAAGCCCGCAAGTTGCGGTGTGGTTACCATCAGCGCGACACCGCCCTCAGCGACAACGTCTCGCGCAGAGTCGCATCGTCGAGCGCGGCGAGAGCCACCTCGTTGTTGCTCTCGGTCAAACCAGCGATCGCCTTTTTCCTGGTATGGAGTGAAGCTATGTGCTCCTCCAGTGTTCCCTCCGTCGTGAGTGCCATGACCGTCACTCGCGACTTCTGCCCGATGCGATGAACCCGGTCGGTGGCCTGCGCTTCGACGGCGGGGTTCCACCATCGGTCGTAGTGAATCACCGTGCTGGCACGGGTGAGATTGAGGCCGTACCCCGCCGCCCTCAGACTGAGAACCATCACGGGGGATCGATCGCTGTTCTGAAATTCGTCGACCATCCGGTCGCGCTCGTCGACGTCGAGACCGCCGTGAAAGAACGGAATCGGGACCCCGGTGAGGCTTTCGAGATGCTCCGCCAGGATCTCCCCGGTCCGGCGGTACTGAGTGAACACGAGTGCAGCCTCCGAGGAATCGGCGAGTTCCTCGACGATGTCGGTGAGCCTGTCGAGTTTGCCGGAGCGATCGGCCAACCGAGACAGGTCACCGTTGACGAGCCCAGGGTGGTTGCAGATCAATTTGAGCGAGGTCAGCAGCGCCAGCACTGCCGACCCTCGGCCCCGGCTGGTGCCGAAGCCGGTATCGAATGCTTCCTCGACGGCCGAGTTGTACAGCGTCACTTGCTCGTTCGATATCGGGCACAGGACGTCCATGTGGTGTTTCGGTGGTAGGTCTGTCGCGACCTCGGCTTTCGTCCGGCGAAGGACGACCGGTGCGAGCGCGCTCGACAGCTGTGCGAGTGCGGCCGCCGAGCCTCCCTGCTCGACGGGTGCCGAGAATCGTCGGGTGAATCGAGCCCGGGTTCCGAGCAATCCGGGATTGGTGAGATCGAGCAGAGCCCATAGTTCGTCCATGCGGTTCTCGACGGGCGTGCCGGTCAGGGCGATGCGAGTGGTGGACTTCAGCCGACGCGCCGCTCTCGCTATTTTCGTCCGGGAGTTCTTCATGACGTGCGCCTCATCGAAGAACACTGTGTTCCAGGCTATTTCACTCAAACGGTCTGTGTCCGTGCGCAGGGTGGGGTACCCGGTGACGGTCACCGCGCCTGCGTGGGAGCACTGCTCGAGTGTTCGGGACGGTCCGCGGTACACGTTGACGATCAGTTCGCCGTCGGAGAAGTTCTCGATCTCTCGTCGCCAGTTGCTGATCAACGATGTCGGGCACACAATGAGATAGCTGCCCTCGCCTCGCCGTGCTCCGACGATCATGTGTGCAATGGCCTGGAGTGTCTTCCCCAGCCCCATGTCGTCGGCGAGAATTCCGCCGCCTCCGACCTCCTGAACGGTCGGCATCCAGGCCGCACCGTGCACCTGGTAGGGCCTCGGAGTGAAGGCCGACGCATGTTCGAGCAGACGGTTCTGCATGTGCAGACTGGCGCGGAGTGCGTCAACGGCACCATATGCCGTCACCACGCTCGACCCGCCGGGGTTGGGAACCGCGTGCGCCGCAGGCGGAAGTGCATCGACGAGCGCTCGCGGAACCCCACTCACGTCCGGGTTGTGCTCGAGGTGATCAAGGATTTCCAACCATCCGTGTGCCGACAGATCTTCCGCAGAGCCGGCTGCGGTTCGGAGCTCGCGACTATTCGCTCCCACGAGGTGCGCACCCACAGTGCGCACGGCGATGGTTCCGTCCGCGCCGGGAACCGCGAGCTCGATGGGAGTGGACTCTCCTGCAGGCGTCGCCCCCGGTGTGCTGTGCCAGACGGCGAAACAATGACGGTGCGGTAGATAGGTGACGTGCGGAGCTGGGTCTGTGTCGGCGGTCGAAAGCATGCACCCTCCGGCGAAGTTCGCTGCCTCGGCCAGGTCCGAGGCTGCCAACACCGTACGCCGTCCGGTTGCTTCTCGCCGCATCCGATCGCGTTTGACAATTCCGAAAATTGCTGTCCTGCAGTGCTATCGAGCGCCATCCCGCATGATGGATCGGATCAGGATTGCTCTCGAGAACACCACCACGTCGTCCGGCCACCCACCGTTCCGCGCGTCATCGGCGCACCACATCGAGGGCAGGCCGCATCCGTTTTCCGGAACGGAATGATCTCCCCGGTGTGTACACCACCCTTCTTGATCGCCGATCTGATCGCGCGGCGCAGAACAACGCGCAGTTCGTCGAGCTCGTCCGTGGTGAGCGTCTTGGCCCGCCTGGACGGGGATTGTTCGCTCTGCCAGAGCACCTCGTCGGCCAGTAGATTGCCCACGCCCGCAATCGCCGCTTGGTCGAGCAGACGTGCCTTGAGAGGCGCACCGCTGGAACCGATTCGGTGACGGAAGTCGTCGCGCGTGATCTCCGCCGCGTCCGGACCGAGAGCGTCGATGTCGGGTTCGAGTCGAACCCGGCCGAGGCGGCGCTTGTCGAACAGTCGAAGCTGCCCACCGTCGTCGAACGTCATGGAGAACCGTGTCCACTCCGGCTTGTCGGTCGGACGCTCACCGACATGAGGGTCGCCACCCCCGTACTGCGACGTCCGCTCCCCGTCGGGAGCGGTGACAATGACGCGTCCACCCATGCCGAGGTGAATGCCGAGGGTCGGACCGCTGGAGCCGTCGGCCGTGACGGTTTCGCACCACATCGCTTTGCCGCGCCGACGCGCCTCGGTGAGCTTCCCGCCCGTCAGTGCACGGGCGATATCACCCGGCATGTGCGGTCGGCACTCGAACGTGTCGGTGTCGTCGATGCTGACAATGACGCGACCGAGAGCTTTTTCGACGACCTGTCGGGCGTTTTCGACTTCGGGTAGTTCCGGCATGGCTCCGGAGTACCCAATTCGTCGGCACTATGCGCGGGTACCATTATCGGTCATTCGACTCGTTCGTCGTCTCTCTCAGGCACCGCCAGAGGCCCAAGTTCCGCGTCGAGCACCTTCTGCACGACGCGCATCGCCGCCAGTGCGGCAGGCGCACCGCAGTACCCCGCCGTGTGGATGACGGTTTCGGCGGTGTCGACAGATCGTGGCAGGGGTTTCGAGCGGAACGCAGGCGGAGGCGAACTCGGCTACGGATCGATCTGTTCGGTGTCCGAGCGCGGAGCATCGTGATCAGGTGGAGTGATCCCACGCTCGCGTGGTGAGCCCATGAAGGCCGATCCTCCGACAGCACTGTCGATCCCGTGAAAGCGACCGCGCCGCATCCGCGAGCGAAGTATGCGAGCAATGACGACGAAGAGTCCCAGAACGACGGCGAAGCCGGCGACTACGGCAATCAGCGCCAACGATGTGTGCATGACGGCCTCCGATCCTGATCTTCGGTAACCCTACGGGTCGCTGACAATTATCAGGCATGGGACCGGCTCGGGTGATGGAACCAGGACAGAGGTATCTGTCGATCTGCTCAGCGCAGAGAAACCGGCCCACCGTCACGGTCGTCGCGTGAAGGCTGTGTGTCGTCGGAGACTTGTTCTGTGCGAGTTGCTTCGAGGAACAATTGAAGAAAGGAAGAATGCGCGCCTCTTTCCTGGGCGGGCCGTCTCTCTCGGGGGTCTTCCGATGCCTTCGACATAGCGATTCGCGTTCCTCCCGTGTCGGCGAACAACAGTCTCAGATTCTGAATAGTTAAGCAACTGAGACTGTGAGTACAACGCGCGGCACAAAGTGGGCGACCCACGAGATGTGGCGTCGCCGAGGCATCTCGGGTTCGAGCAACGGCATCGATGGCGACGTGGGTCCGATCGCTGTTCGCAGTCGATTCGCGGCCCGTTGGCTACATTCCCGCGGCGGTGGGCGGTTCGATCAGCATCCTCTTGATCACCTTGCCGGTCGCGGTTCGGGGCAGTTCGTCCAGGAAGGTGATGTCGCGGGGAACGCAGAAGCGGCTCAACCGATTTCGAATGTAGGCACGCACCATGTCCGCATCGAGGCCGGCCGATCCGCGACCGACGACGAATGCGGCCAATCGCTGCCCGTATTCAGGGTCGGACACACCGACGACCGCGACCTCGCCGACCTGAGGAAGATTGGCGATGGCATCCTCGACGGGGCCGGGAAAGACGTTCTCGCCTCCGGAGATGATCATTTCGTCGTCCCTGCCGCAGACGAACAGCCGTCCGTTGCAATCGATGTAGCCGAGGTCGCCGGTATCCATCAGGGCAGCTCCGCGGGCGGACGCCGTGGGGGGCGGTTCGGCGTTGGTATAGCCGTCGAACAGCATGTCGTTGCCGACGAATATTCGGCCGAGGATTCCCACCGGAACGGCAGTGCCGTTCGCGTCGAGTACCGCGACCGTCGTACCAAGAGGAGGGCGTCCGGCGGTGGCGGGGGCTGCGCGCAGGTCGTCGGGGGTAGCGATCGTGGCCCACGAGACCTCGGTGGAACCGTAGAAGTTGTACAGCACGTCACCGAAGACCTCCATGAAGCGGCTGACGGTCGATCCGGTCAACGCGGACCCGCTGCACGCGACGACCCGCAGGCTCGAGGTGTCGTAGCGTGATCGAACCTCGTCGGGCAGGTCGAGAAGTCGCTGCAGCATGATCGGAACCGCGATCAACGAAGTGCAGCGGTGTGTTTCGATGGCGCGTAGGCATTCTTCGGGGTCGAATCGATCCTGGAGAACCACCGTCGCGCGGAGTGGTGTGCTGATCTGCAGCGCCGCCAATCCCCAGCTGTGGAACATCGGTGCCGCGATCAACATCCGCTCGTTCATCCGAAGTGGCATTCGAGACAGCATTGCCGCGACGGTTCCGAAGCCCTTCGGAGTGGGACGAACCGCCCCCTTCGGTGCCCCGCTGGTCCCCGAGGTCAACACGACCACCGAGCCGGGCCGATCCGGCCTGGTGAACGTGGCGGACGGCGCTGCGACGTAATGTTCGAGGGTGCGCCGACGCGGAACGGCGGTGTGAGACGACAGGCTGACGCGGGTGACGTCGTCCGGTAGGTAGCGCACCATCGGGTCGAACTCGTCGTCGACGAACAGTGCTCGGAGTTGGTGGCGGGCGGCGATGGTTTCGATCTGGCGCGCCGCGAGACCGGTATTGAGAAGGACCACCTCCACTCCGAGCATTCCGCATGCGACGGTGCACTCGATCATCGCGGAGTGATTGCGGGCCAGGATCCCCACGGTGCTTCCCGGACTGATTCCGGATGCGTCGAAACCTGCTGCGATGCGATGCGCTCGGTGGTGGATCTCGGCAAATGTGCGGGTTCCCCGGTCGTCGATCACGGCGATCTCGTTCGGTGACTTCGCAGCCGCGGCAGCGAAACCACCTCCCAGGGTGAAGCCCCACTTCGCCAGCGAGTTCAGCTGCCGATACGCGCGGTCGGGACGTGCGGCCCGGATGACGCCGGTCCCCACCATCGTCTTCATGATTGCCAGCGGTAGCGACCGGGAGTCTCCGGTGTTCGACACGAATGACGTCGGGGTACCGGACAGAGAATTGTCCAGTCTGGCCAGACCGCCCATCACCCACTCGATCACAGCGCGATTGTGTTCGGGTTGGGGTGAGTAGGACCCGGCCAGGCCCGCTCTGAACACCGTGACGTCGATCTTCGTCTCGCCGGCCGAGCGGGCAGTGAGGGTGAACCTGATGAATCCACCGGACTCGACATGCTCGATGGTGATGATCGGCCGGTTTCGTCTGTTCACCACCAGGTCGAGGGCGTGCTCGACACCGCCGACTCCGCATCGGTAGCCGTCCGTGGCCTCACGGAGAATGCAGTAGTCGAGCCCGGGGAAGTAGCGCGGGTACAACTCGACCGCGCTCAAGACCCCGCATACCTGCTCGATGTCGTGTGCGAAGACCGTGCTGCAGTCGATGACGTCCGAGACCATGCCCCAACCCCCGTGCCTTGCCGAGCCGACGGCAACGCCGACTCAGCACCGACCAGGGGATGGCGGCGCGCACCTGAAACGGGACATCCGCCTGGATGAAGTCGCCATCGTAAACCCAAATCACGGTTGTCGGGGCAAAATCAGCCGAACTCTTCCGGTCGGATGCGTGAAAGTTTCAGAGTTGAATGCCCAGCGACCACGCGAACACCGTGTAGGCGGCGAGAGTGATCAATGCGATGGCGATCAGATTGAGCCAGAAACCGCCCCGCATCATCTGACCGATCGTGATGTAGCCACTGGCGTAGGACACCGCATTCGGCGGAGTCGCCACAGGCAACATGAACGCACAGGTTGCTGCCAGTGCGACGGGGACGGTCAGGACCAGAATATCGATGTTCATGCCCATCGCGACGCCACCTGCGACCGGTAGGAAAGTCGCGGCCGTCGCGGTATTGCTGGTGATCTCGGTCAGGAAGATGATTGCGGCCGTGGCGATGACCACCAACATGACCAGCGGAATCGTGTCCAGACCGCCCGCAACGCTACCGATCCACTCCGTAAGGCCGCTGGACTCGAACTGGGCAGAAAGCGCGAGCCCGCCGCCGAACAGGAGCAACACGCCCCAGGGCAGCTTCACGGCGGTCTCCCAATCGATGAGGCGCACGCCCTTGTTGCTTCCGCTTGGGAGCAGGAACAGAAGCAGCGCCGCAGTCATGGCTATTCCGGTATCGGAAATCGGGGCATCTTCGAAGATCAGCGGAACACCCACCCAGGACGCGGCCGCAAGACAGAAGATGACCGCGACCCGGATTTCACCCTGGGACATTCTGCCGAGGCCGTCGAGTTCGCCTCTGATCAGCTGTTTGCCACCGGGTATGTCGTCGATCTCCGGCTTGAACATCACGTGGGTCAACAGGAACCAGGCGATCACGAGAAGGATCACGGCGAGCGGAACTCCGGCGATCATCCATTGCAGGAACCCGATGGTGATTCCCTGACCCTCGAGGTAGCCGACCAGCAAGGTGTTGGGCGGGGTGCCGATGATGGTTCCGAGGGAGCCGATCGACGCCGCGTAGGCAATACCGAGCATCAGTGCGGTGCCGAAATTGCTTTTGATGACGGCCTGAGTGATGGTCTCGGCGTCCGGGGTCGTTTCATCGTCGGAGCCGGGAACAGCTCCGGCCTTCTTGCCGATGTCGAGTACCAGTACGAGGACCGAGACACCGATCGGAATCATCATCACAGCGGTGGCCGTATTCGAAACCCACATCGACAGAAAGCCTGTTGCGATCATGAACCCGGCGATCACCATCGTGGGCTTCGTGCCCATGGCGTTGACCGTCAGCAGCGCGATGCGGCGATGCAGATTCCACCGTTGCATGGCCAGCGCCAACAGGAACCCGCCCATGAACAGAAAGATGATGTTGTTGCCGTACGAGGCACCGACATCGTTGACGGCGACGCCGGAATCGAACACCGGAAAGACCACGAGGGGTATCAGGGCGGTTGCAGGGATCGGAACGGCCTCGGTCATCCACCAGATGCCCATCAATACCGCAGTGCCCGCGGTCAACCGCGCCGGGTGAGCCACGTCCTCGGGAAGCACCAGATAGACGAGAACCGCCAGCGCGATACCGGCACCGAGCCCGACCCACTGGCGGGTGCGGCGACCGGGTTGCACCTCGGCTTCTCGTTCGCCGGCCGATCTCCGATCGACTTCGTCGAACTCGTGGCCTTCGGATGTGGGCCCGGCCTTCGCGTCGTCGCCGATCTGCGTCATGGGACCTCCTCGGTGTGGACGTCTCATCACCCTAACCAATGAATTGTCCAGAAAGTCCGAATCGGCGCGCGGCGCTACCGGGCGATGTCGGGCTTGTTCACCGCCGCATCGTTGTCCAGGACCGGATCCCACACGTCGCCGGGAAGATCGCCCGGCAGGTGACTGTTGCCGCGTCCGACGAACTTGTCGTCCCGACCTTCACGCCGCATGGCTTCGAAGTCCGCCAAGGCACCGAAGGCCCATTTGCCCAGCAGCGCAATGGCTACCAGATTCACGGTGGCCATCGCGGCCATGGCGACGTCCGCCAGCGCCCACACCGTCGTCAGCGCGGACAGTGAGCCGAAGCCGATGGCCGCAAGCACAATGGTGCGCAACAGATTGAGGAGCTTGCCCTCGACGCCGAGAAAGTTGAGGTTCACTTCCGCGTACGAGTAGTTCCCCAGGATCGACGAGAATGCGAATGTGAAGATCAGCAGCGTCATCGGAATCGTCGTCCACGTTCCCAGTTGAGCGGAGATCGAATCCTGGGTCAGGACCGCGCCGGCCACGCCACTCGGGTTGCCGATGTCGTAGACGCCCGAGACCAGAATGATGAATGCCGTTGCGCTACAGATGACGATGGTGTCGAAGAAAACTCCGAGCGACTGGATCAATCCCTGCTTCACCGGATGCGACACCGTCGCGGTCGCTGCGGCGTTGGGTGCACTTCCCATACCTGCCTCGTTGGAGAACAGTCCGCGCTTGACTCCGTTGAGCATGGCCGCCAAGATTCCGCCGGTAGTGCCACCGATCGCTTCGTTCAGGCCGAATGCGCTGGAGACGATCTGACCGAACACCGTCGGAATCTCACCGAGGTTCATCGCAACGATCACGAGCGCGAGAAGTACGTAGACCACGGCCATGACAGGCAGCACGTACTCGGCCACCCGCGCGATTCGCCGGACACCACCGAAGAGGATCGGAGCGGACAGCACCACCAGGAACACTGCGATCCACCCCGCGTCGATGTTCATCGTGGACGAGAACGACTCGGTGATGGTGTTCGCCTGCACCATGTTGAATGCGAAGCCGAACGCGAAGATGAGCAGGCACGCGAAGACGATTCCCCAGCGACGCGAACCCAGGCCCAGTTGGATGTAGTAGGCGGGGCCTCCTCGGAAGCTGCCATCGGGATTACGCACCTTGTACATCTGCGCCAGAGTCGCCTCGATGAACGCCGTCGCCATACCGACCACCGCGACGAGCCACATCCAGAAGATTGCGCCGGGTCCACCGAGGGTGATCGCGATGGCAACACCGGCAATGTTTCCCGTACCCACCCGGGAAGCGAGACCGACGCAGAATGCCTGGAAAGCGGAGATGCCGCCTTCCGCGTCCGAACGAGATCCGCCGATTGCCTTGAACATCGACGGCAGCAGTCGAACCTGAACGAACTTGGTGCGGACGGTGAAATACAGTCCGACACCGATCAACAAGTAGATGAGAAATACGCTGTACAGACGATCTGCCAAGAAGTCGATTACTGAACTGACGGTATCCACGGTGCCATCCTGTAGTGCTCGGTGTGTGGGTGCGTCGACAGCACATTACTCGCAGATGGACGTAAGTTTTCACCGAACAGAGCCGCACGGTGTCGAGTTCGACGGTCGACTCAGTGCTCCGCAGGAGCCCAGATGTCGCCGAACGGAATCGAACGCGCCAGAATGCGTTCTGCCGCACGATGTCCCGACCTCAATGCGGCGGTAACGGTTGCAGGATCGTCGCTCCAGGTCGCCTCACCGGCGAGGTGAAGCACATCTCCTATCGGCGTCGCCATATCGTCGTGATCGCGTGAACGCGAACCCACCGTCATGTACGAGTACGAGCCGTGCGAGAACGGATCGTCCTGCCAGCGCGTGACATACACGCGGTCCGGCGTGACGACACGCTCGCCGTACAGGCCGCGCAGCGCCTCGAGAACCGAGTCCGCGATGCGCGCGTCCGACCAGTGCCGAGTCTGCTGTGCGCACGGTCCCGCCGCGAAAGTGAGCAAAGTGGGGTGCCCGTGCGGAAGAGTGACGTCGTACCAGGAGTGCCACCAGTGTCCGGCCTCGCCCTGCTGCCGTACGGCATAGACGTTTTCGTCCCAGAACGCGGTCGGGAATTGTAGAAACACTTTCTCGAAGGAATTCATGGCGAGACGACTCAACGCACCCGAAACAGGCTCGGGTAGAGGAGGTTCCACAACGAACGACGACGACTGAAGTACTCCGATCGGCACTGTCACCACGGCGCGTTCGGCCGAGAACATCCCGGCCCCGGTCTCGACGAGAACCCCGTCTCGGCCCCAACGGACGTGCGTCACCACGTGTTCGAGACGGACGTCGAGTCCTTCGGCCAGCCGAACAGCGAGTTCGTCGTAGCCGTCGGGAAACACGACTTCGTCGCCCTCGATGGCGTCGTCGTCCAAACCGTGCGCGTCGAGGAGATCTCGGTCCACCCCCAATTGTTCTTCGGCTCGATGCCCGAGGAACTCGCGCACGCGATCGACTCGTTCGTCGTTCCAATCAAGTTGTCTCAGAGTCGTTTCCACCGCGTCGCCGAACGACGTCCCCGGGGACGACTGTGCAATCGTCGTGGCGAACCGTTCGTCGAAGTGACGAACGTCGTCGGCGAACCGTGCGACGGCCTCCTCGCTCAACCTGGTCCCGGTGGGGGAGTAGTACGCGATAGGTCTGCCGTCCGGTTGGTAGCTGCCGACGGTGAATTCGGATGTTCGTATCCCGAAAGCGTGAACGGCATCGGCGAGCGGATTGTTGTCCGTCCCGTGAATCCAGGACGCACCCACGTCGAGAATGTCGTCGTCCGTACGTACCGTCCACACTCGACCACCGACGCGGTCTCGTGCCTCGAGGACGATTACACGCTGACCGGCGCGATGCAGAAGTGACGCAGCGACCAAGCCGGAAATCCCTGCGCCGACCACGAGAGTATCGACGTGTGTCACCGTCACTCCTGTCTACCGAAGGCCATGGGCTCAGTTCCCTCGTCCGGAATTGCCGTTCCCGTTCCCGGAGTTTCCGTTACCGCCGTTACCGCCGTTGCCGGAGTTTCCGTTACCGCCGTTGCCGTTGCTCGGCGGTAGCGGGGCAGGCACCGCAGGCTCGATCGGAACCGGATCGGCCGTGGGCACGGGTGCAGGCGCGGGTGGGTTCGAGAAGACCGGAATCGAGGTCGCAGGTGCAGATGCAGGAGTCGTGGGTTCGACGGTGGTCGACTGCACGAGTGTCGGTGTCGGTGCCGGTGTCACCGGCGACATGGGCTCCGGCTCCTCTACGGTGCCCACCGCGACCCAGATGATCGCCGCTCCCAGCGTGACGAACAGCGCCGCCGCCGCGGGAATCATCCACCGACGGCGCGGAGACTCAGGAGCGGTCGACGCTGTGACATCCGAGGGCCCAACCACGTCGGTGAGTTCGACGGGCATGACGGTTGTCCGGGGAGGGGGTGTCGTGCTTCGCGCGAGTGCGCGCAATCGGTGTGCGACGGCCGCTGCATCCGGTCGATCCTCGGGGCTCCGGGATGTCATCTCCGTCAACAGCGTGTGCCACTCGGGCCCGAGTCCCCCGGGTACGGCCGGATCGCGGTGCAGGCGCGCCACCGCTGCCGAGACGGCGCTCCCCTCGAACGCCATTGTGCCGGTGAGGCATTCGATCAGAACAAGACCGAGCGTATAGATATCGGTTGGTGGGCCCGCGCATGTACCCGTCGCCTGCTCCGGGCTGAGATAGTGCGCAGTGCCGACAGTGGTGCCGTGCTCGGTGAGCCGTTCGGCGTCGACGATGCGGGCGATGCCGAAGTCCGCGAGTTTTGTGCACGGTCCGCCCCCGGCGTCCGGAGTCCGAGCAACGAGAATGTTGGCCGGTTTGATGTCGCGGTGCACCACACCTCTGGCGTGGATGTAGGCGAGCGCCTCCGCGATCTCGCATCCGATCTGCGCAACGTGGGACACCTGCATTCGTCGGCCCTCGCGATGAGCGCCGAGAGTCGAACCGTCGATCAGTTCCATCACCAGGTACGGCACCATAACCCCGGTCGCATCGAGTGCGGTGCCCGCGTCGTACAGCGTCACCAGGCCCGGGTGTGAGAGCGATGCCAGAGTCCGAATTTCGGCATCGATGCGCTGGGCAGTATCCGGCGGCTCACCGCTGCGGAAGATCTTCACTGCTACGGATCTGCCGAGGACCTGGTCCTCGGCGTGGACGACGTCGGCCATTCCACCCCGCCCCAACACGGTGCCGAGTCGGTAGCGGCCCGCGAAGAGGTGATCGTGAGGAGTGCGAGGACGAGAGTCCGGTCCCACCATGATTCACCGCCGTTCGTCGACTCTTTCGAGCACCTTATAGCGAACGAATCGACGGGCGGACTGCAGTCCGGTGCCGCAATCACGGTCGGGTCGGGCATGATGTCCCCCGGGTGGGGACATATCGAGCAATATCGAGAGAGGGTCCACCCATGCGTCCACGTTCGTCGAACGCGGAGCTGTCGCCGATGTCGATCGCCATCACATCGGCTTACCAGCCGATCGTCACTCTGGACGGGCGCGCCGTGGTCGGATTCGAAGCGCTGGTGCGCACGTGTGGGGACGGTCCACCGATCGCTCCGACGGAGCTGTTGAGTGCCGCACGTGAGCAGGGATCCACCGCGGATTTCGATTGGCGGTGCAGACTCAGCGCCCTGGGAGGTGCCGTCGCGGCAGGCTATCCCGACGGGCTGGCGCTGTTCGTCAATGCCGAACCCAGCGCCCTCGATGCGGCACCTCCTCCGGACTGTCTACCGACCCTTGCCGCCGCGTCGCATCTGTCGATCATCGTAGAAATAACCGAGCGCGACCTGATGGGCGATCCGGCCGGGCTGCTCAGGGCGGCCGAGCACGCCCGAAACCTGGGGTGGCGTGTTGCCGTCGACGACGTGGGGGCAGATTCGTCCAGCCTGGCACTGATCCCGTTGCTGCGTCCCGACGTCATCAAGCTCGATATGGCACTCGTGCAGGGCCGTTCGAGCAACGAGACCGCCGCCATCGTCGCGGCCGTGGCCGCCGAGGCCGAGCGCACCGGGGCTCTGGTGCTGGCCGAAGGAATCGAAACCGAACTCCACGAGAGCTATGCCCGCGCGATGGGTGCGGTTCTGGGACAGGGCTATCTGTACGGCGCACCGGAAGCTCTGCCGGAATTCGGTGCAGTGTCCGAGCCTGGCCGATCGCTCGACCTGGACGCGACGGTCACCGTGCGCGCTCCCGTGGCAGTGACACCGTACGGCCTCACCCATTCGCTCGGTGCTCGCAGGCATGCCGATTCGACTCTGCTCGACGCGATCGAGAACAGTCTGCTGCACAGTGCGTACGGAACCGGTTCGTCGACAGTGGTGTTGGCGACGGTGAGTGCGTCGACCGGACTGACGGCCGCGCGTGCTGCGATCTTCGACGACCTTTCCGCGCGCACGGCCCTCACGGCGGTCTTCGGCTCGCATCCCGCACCGTCACCGCACGACTTTCGGACGGTGGTCGTGGGCACGGACGAACCGTTGGCGCTGGAACGTTCGATCGTGATCCTTGCTCCGATGTCGAGCGTGGCGCTCATCGCGGTCGAGCGAGGCGTGGCGGCGGATGGCACCGCCCTGTACGACTATTGCCTCACCTACGACCGCCATGTCGTACTCGATGCTGCAACAGTCCTTTTGAGACGAATACCGGCCAGATCTTCGATGTGACCCTCCGGCTCGGTCAAGATCACGTAAATTATCGCGCGAAATTCAGTAAATCGCGTCGCCTGCGGTCCGCGTGCTGTTGACTCGAAGTCATGAGCTCTCACTCCCTCGCAACCGATTTTCTGGCCGCGGACGGAGGCACACTCAAGTCGATCGAAACGGCGATCAACAACGCATTCGATCCGATCTCTGCCGCGGTGTCGAACTTCGTCTTCTTCACCGTGGACATCGGTGGTGCTGCCGTGCCCTTGATCGTTCTGTGGCTGATCCTCGGCGCCGTCATCTTCACTGTCACCTTCAAGTTCATTCAGTTTCGCGGAATCAAGAGGTCCTTGATCCTGGTGAGCGGCAAGGAAGACGAGGCCGACGCTCCCGGAGAAGTAAGCCACTTCAGAGCCCTCACTGCCGCGGTGTCCGGGACCGTCGGTCTCGGTAACATCGCGGGCGTCGCGGTTGCAGTGACGCTGGGCGGACCCGGTGCCACCCTGTGGATGATTCTTGCTGGCCTGCTGGGCATGGCATCGAAGTTCGTCGAGTGCACCCTGGGTGTGAAATACCGGGACATCAACGAGGACGGCACCGTCTCCGGTGGACCGATGAAGTACCTCACGAAGGGACTCGCGGAGCGGGGTCTTGCGAAGGTCGGCAAGGTCATGGCCGTCTTCTACGCCATCATCATCACCTTCTTCGCCATCAGTGGCGGCAACATGTTCCAAGCCAATCAGACGTACGCACAGGTCCGATCCGTCACCGGCGGCGAGGACGGGTTCCTCGGGTCCGACGGTGCCAAGGCCGTGTTCGGTATCGCCATCGCGCTCATCATCGGGCTGGTCATCATCGGCGGTATGAAGTCGATCTCGGCGGTCACCGCCAAGCTGGTCCCGACCATGGCGCTGGTCTACATCGTCGCGTGTGGCGTCGTCATCGCCGTCAACTTCCGCTCGGTTCCCACCGCGTTCACTGCGATCTTCGACGGTGCATTCTCGCCGGAGGGTGTGGCCGGCGGTGTACTCGGTGTGATGATCATCGGGTTCCAGCGCGCCGCGTTCTCCAACGAAGCAGGACTGGGTTCCGCGGCCATCGCGCACTCGGCCGTCAAGACCCGCCACCCGGTCACCGAGGGCTTCGTGGCCATGCTCGAGCCCTTCATCGACACGGTCGTCATCTGTACTGCGACCGCACTGACCATCGTGATCGCCAACACCGTCACCTGGCAGGATCAGCGCGCGATCGTCGCGGAGACGGGCGAGCTGCCCGCCGGCGGTGTCACCCTCACGTCCGACGCCTTCGAGACGGTGCTGCCGTGGTTCCCGTACGTCCTGACGATCGCGGTCGCGTTGTTCGCACTCTCGACCGCAATCACCTGGGCCTACTACGGACTGCAGGCATGGACCTCGTTGTTCGGGCGCAGCCGCCTCTCGCGGACCTTCTTCAACGTCATGTTCTGCGTGTTCACGGTCATCGGAACGGTGCTGTCGCTCGGCTCGGTGTTGGACTTCGCCGACGCGACGCTGTTCCTGCTGGCTTTGGTCAACATCACTGGCCTGTACCTGCTGTTGCCGGTGGTCAAGCGTGAACTCTCCGAGTACATGGCGATGCGTCGAGGCGAGCCGAACAAGGTCGATGCCGAGGCGTGACATGGATCGGTCGACAGGTCAGCCGCCGGGGCCGGTACAGCCTTGGCGGCGGGCCTGTTCGATGAACACCGCAGTCGCGATCCCCGGGAATCGAGGGGAGCCTGCCGGCAGTGGACCGAGAACGTCGAACAGCCTATCGAGCCGTTGATAGAGTGTCTGCCTCTGTATCCGAAGGCTTTTCGCGGTCTCGGTCTTGCTACCCCAATGGGTGATGTACGCCAGCAGCGTCGCGTACAACTCTCCGTGCCGCTCCCGATCGTGTGCGAGCAATGGTCCGATCTGATCGTGCACAAACTTCTCGATTGCGGATTTCCCCGACATCGACTCCACCAGTAGGGCAAGTGCGAAATTGCGCGCATCGCGGATGCGGTCGTGGGGGCCGAGGTCCAGCGCGAGTACTCCTGTGGCGGTGTTGAAACATCGGCGCAGACCGCGCCGATCGGAGGCTCCCGGACCGACGGCGGCTCGCCGAATACGCAACTGCGGCGCCTGCAACATCGACAGCAGAACCGGCCGTCGGGCGTCGAGCACATCCTGGCTGGCGAAACCGAGAACCGCGACGTGTCGGTCGCCGATCTTCTCGCACCAGTTGTTCGGCGACACCGATCCCACTGTGCGCTGCCACGTGCCGGCGGCCGGGTCGTGGTCGAATTCCACCGACACCGTCAGGTAGGCGTCGTGTTCGGGCATACCCATGCGCTCGGCGACGCCGTCGAGGTGGCCGATGACATCGGAGGCGGGGTAATCCATCGCTGACAACAGTGAGAAGAAGCGGGTGCGCAGTCGGTCTTCCACCCTCGCCGGGCGCGCGCTGAGCAACGCGATCGACAGGATTTCCGGAGCTCTCTCCAGTCCGGCGTTGATCGAATAGATGTCGGCGTCGGGTCCTGGAGCCACGGTCAACACCGCGACGTCGCGACCGCCACTGGTGACGGGCACCTCGAACGAGGTGAAATCGGATGGCTCGCTGACGAGTCCGGATTGCCCGATCAGATCTCCCGACGCCGAATGCAGCGTCACCGACGACCGAGTCTCGACACCGAGCACATCGAGAACGGCGTCCACCGCCCCGTCCGTTTCGATCGAGGCCGACAACAACCGCGACATACGGTTTGCCAACTGCAGCCGACGCAGAGCGGAGTCGGCAAGTTGACTGTTGATGCTCTCGCATACTTGTACGAACGGCACACGGCGTCGGAGATGCACCACTGGAAAGCCGATCCGTTCGGCATGCTCGACCAGAAGTGGAGGAATGACGTCGAGGATTCCCCCCGTCTCCACCGCGATTCCGACGACTCCTGCGGCATCCATCGACTCGAGGTACGTCACCAGATCGGCGTCGGAACACGCGCCGAAGTGCACACCCTCCATCAGAATCAGCTCCCCGCCACGCAAGAGCGGTGCGATGTCGAGTTGCTCGCTGGCATGAACCCACCGCAGAGACCGCGTCGAAGAACGCCTTCCCGCGACGAGTTCGGGTCGCGCCGCGGAAAAATAGACGTCATGGAAGGCGTCGATCACATTCACAGGTGACATTCTGTCCACCCGCTGTTACGAGTGGCTTACATTGCGTAAGGGTTCGGGAAACACACGGGCACGAGGCTTCTCACCAGGCCGACCGAACCGCCGGTCGACCGCATCCCGAGGAGCTCACGGTGACCACACATTCCCACGACGTCGAGGATTCGCTGCAACCGATTCCCGAGAGCCAGAGAACCACCGTGCTGTCCGGTCAGTTCTGGATATGGGCTGGTGCGAACATCGCACCGATCAACTGGGTGCTGGGCGCGCTCGGCATCAGCATGGGCCTCGGCCTGGCCGACACGCTGACAGTGCTCGTCCTCGGAAACGTCATCGGAATGGCGATCTTCGGATTCTTCGTTCTGCTCGGGCAACGAACGGGAACGACCGGAATGCTGTTGGGTCGGTCGGTCTTCGGCCGTCGAGGCAACTATGTCCCCTCCGCAGTCCAGGCCGTGGTGGTCGTCGGCTGGTGCGCGGTGAACACATGGATCGTCCTCGACCTGGTGATGGCTCTGTTCGGCGAACTCGGATGGGTCGACCCGGATGCCGCGAACGTCGGATGGAAGGTAGCGGTGGCCACAGCCATCATGGCGGTCCAGGTCGGTATCTCCATGGCCGGATACCGGGCGATCGCGGCTTTCGAGCGCTGGACGGTTCCGCCCACCGTCGTGGTGCTGGTTCTGATGTCGATCGTGGCCTGGTTCCACCTCGACATCGACTGGAGTTACTCCGGTCCGGACGGCGTCGCGTTGGCTGGCACCGAGCGCATCGTCGCCATGTCGGCCGTGATGACGGCCATCGGAATCGGCTGGGGCCTGACGTGGCTGACCTACGCCGCCGACTACTCCCGCTTCGTCAGTACGCGTGTTCCGCGACGCAAGCTGTACCTGGTCAGTGCAATGGGACAGTTGATCCCCGTCGTGTGGCTCGGTGTGCTCGGAGCGACGTTGGCCACCACCAACGGCTTCGTCGATCCGGGCAAGCTCATCGTCGAGAACTTCGGTGCGCTCGCCATCCCGGTGTTGCTGTTGGTTCTGCACGGCCCCATCGCCACGAACGTCCTCAACGTCTACAGCTTCGGTGTGACGGCGCAGGCCCTCGACATCAAGTTGAGTCGGCGGACGCTGAACCTCGTGGTCGGCGTTCTCGCACTGGCCGCGAGCGTGTTCTTCGTCTTCCAAGAAGATGCGGCGCAGACCCTCGACGCCTGGCTCGTCGGGGTGGTGGGGTGGGTGGCGACATGGGGCGCGATCATGCTGGTGCACTACTACGTCTTCGAGCGCGCCAGCACCCGCTACGGCCATCTGTTCGACGAGGTGGGGTCGACGAGGATGCAGGACGTCAACTGGCGTGCACTGGCGGCGTTCGCCGTGGGAATCTTCGGCACCTGGATGTTTCTCAACGGCATGGTCCCGGCATTGCAGGGGTTCGGTTCGCAGGCGCTCGGCGGTCTCGACATCTCGTGGCTCGTCGGCGGTAGTGCTGCAGCGTTGACCTACTACCTTCTCGCACGAAAGTCGCATCGACAGTGGATGATTCGTCAGCAACAGTCCGAGGAGCAGGCTCCGACACCACAGCCGGTCGACTAGCTACTCGCCGTCATGCACCGCACAGTCAAGGAAGGAAACATGGGAATCTTCATCAGGAACGCGCACGTCATCACCATGGACTCGTCCACCGGTTCCGAACCGATCGTTCGCAGCATCCGGATCGAGAACGACGTCGTCACTGCGGTCGCCGGTGATCTCGTGCCAGCCGACGGCGATACGATCATCGACGGCCGCGACAGGCTGGTGACACCGGGTTTCGTCAACGCACATACCCATTCCTGGGAGACGTTCTACAAGGGCAGATACGACAACTTGCCCCTCGAGATGTGGATGGCCATGGCCTATCCGGTCCTCGGCGACAGTCGCGTCGAGCCCGATCTGGTTCGTCTGCGCAGCACGTTGTTCGCAATCGAGTCGCTCGAAGCGGGCGTGACGACGATCGTCGACGACGTTCTCGAAAACCCGACTCAGGATTGGGCGCAACTGTCGGCGGTGTTCGACGCCTACGAAGAGATCGGCATCCGAGCGAACATTTCCGGACACGTCATCAGCAAACCGTTCGTCGATACCGTGCCGTTCATCGCCGGCTACCTGTCGCCCGAGGTCACGTCCGAGATTCGGTCGCATCCGGTTCCCACCACGCAGGAGTACCTCGCATTCAGCAGGAGAGCATTCGAGCAGTATCACGGTCGAGGCAACGGTCGTCTGCGATACATGGTCGCGCCGTCCGCACCGCAGCGGTGCGGTGCGGACCTTCTGGTCGGTGCCACGCAGTTGGCGACCGAATTCGACGCCGAATGCCACATCCATGTCCTCGAGACCAAGACCCAGTTGGTCACGGGAACGGAGATGTACGGCGGCTCGCTGGTGGAATACATGGATCGGATCGGCGCACTGTCGCCCAATACCACCCTGGCGCATGGCATTTGGCTGACCGAAGACGATATGTCGATGATTGCCTCGGCGGGTACGTCGATTTCGCACAATCCGATCTCGAACCTCAAGCTCGGATCGGGAATCGCCCCGTGGCACGCCCTGCGTACCGCGGGCGTGAACCTCGGATTGGGAACCGACGGATGCTCGAGCAGTGATTCTCCCCGGATGCTCGACGTCGTGAAAGCTGCTGCGCTGCTGCACAAGGTGACGAATCCGGACTTCACCACCTGGCCCACGGTGGACGAGGTATTGCACGCAGGCACCGTCGGCGGGGCCCGCAGTGCGCTCCTTCAGGACACCGTGGGCACCGTGGAGGTGGGGATGCAGGCCGACCTGGTGATCTTCGACCTCGACACCATGGCTTTCACGCCTCGGCAGAAGCTCGACCGGCAACTGGTGTACTCCGAGAACGGCTCCTCGATCGATACCGTGATCGTGGCGGGCCGGATCGTCGTCGAGGGCGGACGCGTCACCACAGTCGACCGTTCGGCGGTGCTGGCCGAACTCGCCGAGCGCCTCGACGAGATCGTGGCACGCCAGAATGCACTCGATTCGTTGAACAGGCCCCTGCTGGATGTCCTGGCGACCATGTACGACAGGGCGATTGCGACCCGCGGCACCGTCAACCGATTCAGCGACGACGAACGCGCGTGGCTCGTGTGAACGGCGGTGCCGGAAAGCGCTGAACGTTCGGTACGCTGATCCCACGGTCGAATCGGAGCGGGTGTCATGAAGGTCGATTTCAAGAAGACGCTCGACGCATATTCGGCACGGCACAACACCTTTCGTACCCTCGTCGTTCCGCCGCTGACCTACCTGATGATCGACGGACACGGCGATCCGAACACCGCGCCGGAGTATGCCGAAGCAATCGGGGCGCTCTACCCCGTGGCCTATGCTCTCAAGTTCGCGAGCAAGAACAATCTCGAACGGGACTACGTCGTCCCGCCGCTCGAGGCTCTGTGGTGGGCCGAGAACATGACGTCGTTCACCACCGAGAGGGACAAGAGCGAGTGGAACTGGACCGCCATGATCATGGTGCCCGACTGGATCGACCGTCCGATGTTCGAGGCGGCGATGGCGACCGCCGCCTCGAAGAGCAACTCGGATGCGTCCAGCAGGGTTCGGTTGGAGACTCTCGACGAGGGTCTGTGCGTGCAGACGCTGCACATCGGGTCCTACGACGACGAGGCATCGGTACTCGACGAGCTCCATCATCGATTCATTCCCAGTTCTGGATTGACGATGACGGGTAGACATCACGAGATCTACCTGAGCGATCCTCGCCGCGTCGAGCCTGCGAAGCTGCGCACCATCCTTCGCCAGCCGGTACGGCATTCGGCGGAGTCGGCGTCGCTCTGACACCATGACCGTCATGACCAACGCGGTGCGCCCGGCGTCGTTCACCGCCGGGACCCTCACTCTCCTCGGGGCGCTCTACTTCGCGCAGGGAGTGCCGTTCGGATTCTTCACCCAGGCCTTGCCGGTGGTGCTCCGGGAATCGGGGTTCTCCTTGGTGAAGATCAGTGCGACCGGTGTGCTGTTCCTACCATGGGCGCTCAAGTTTCTGTGGGCACCGTACGTCGATCGGTACGGATCCAGGCGGCGGTGGCTGCTGTCGCTGCAGTGTTCGGCCGCGGCGGTGGTCCTGGCGTTGTCGTTCCTCGATCTGTCCTCTACATTGCGCTGGCTGTTCGTCGGCATCTTCGTCATGAATGCTCTCTCGGCAACGCAGGACATCGCGACCGACGGCATAGCGGTGCGCACGCTCACCGCGGCGCAGCGCGGGCTGGGCAACGGCCTACAGGTCGGTGCGTACCGGATCGGAATGGTGTGCGGTGGCGGACTGCTGTTGTGGCTATTCACCTTTGCCGGATGGCGCGTGCTGTTCGTCGCGATGGCCCTGCTGATCGTGCTGACGACGGTCCCCGTGTGGTGGATGCGCAGACAACTCGATGCGGCCGACGCGGACTCCGATCCGCAAACCGAGCGTCCGACGCCGGGGCGGCTGGCAGGCGCGTGGTGGTCGCGGCTTCGTAGACCCGGCATGGTCGCATTCATTCTGCTGATCATCGGGTTCAAGTTCGGAAACTCGATGGGATCGGCGCTCGTGGGTCCGTTTCTGTCGGACAGTGGACTGTCACTACCGCAGATTGCTCTGGTTGAAGGCGGTCTGTCGTCGGTGGCCGCGCTCGGTGGAGCCGCTCTGGGGGCATGGTTGTCGTTCCGACACGGACGTCGCCGGGCCCTGCTGGTGGGCGGCGTGAGCCAAACGCTGAGCCTTGCCCTGTATGTCGTTGCGTCCCTGGGCATCGGCGGCTTTCCGCTTCTGGTCACCGCCAACATCACCGAGCACGTGCTCGGTGGAGCGGCGACCGTGGCGGTGTTCGCCCTGATGATGGACGCCTCTGAGAAGCGCTTCGCAGGAAGCGATTACACGCTGATGGCGTGTGCGATCGTCTTTGCACAGGGCGCGGCCGGGATTGCCGCCGGTGTGGTCGGCGACCTGCTCGGCTACACGGCGATGTTCGGTTCCGCGCTCGTCCTGTCCGGTATCGGCTGTGCACTGTTGCTGGTGGCACTGGATCGGGGCTGGGGGCCCGAAGGCCTTCGGCAGGTGGTCCCGCCGAAGATCATCGTGAAGTAGAGGCCGGAGCGGTGCTCAGCTCCCGCTGGAGGATCCGGCGATGTTGACCATCCACTGCGTGCCGAACTTGTCGGTCAACATACCGAAGGTGTCGCCCCACGGAGCCTTCTCGAGACCCATCGTGAACTGCGCGTCGACGGCCAACGCGTTCCAGTAGCCCGTCAGCTCGTCCTCCTCGTCGCCGCTGAGCGAGACGCTCATGGTGTTGCCGGGGGTGTGTTCCATCGACGACGGAGTGTCTGCTCCCATCAGAGTGAACCCATTCGGGGTGGTCAGCTGGCCGTGCATGATCTTGTCCTGATCGGCGGGATCCTCGCTGGCTTGTGCCTCACCGAGTGTGGTGACGGTGAGCTCGCCACCGAAGACCGAGCGATAGAACTCCATTGCCTCGCGGGCGTTGTCTCGGAACGACAGATAGGGATTGAGAATGGACATGAGCACGGTCTCCTTCTTCGCTGGACGAGCTACTTCGTTGAACTGCATCGACGACAACCGTCGAAACAATAGACACGCCCCACGACGGAAAGTCACCGCAGACGACTAGATGGAGGCGTCGGTGTCGGCCAGAATCGCGCGCAGTGCCGCCACGTGACGTCGATACGCCGTTCTGCCGTCCTTGGTCAACGACAACCACAATCGACGCGAGTCCGTGCGCGATCGCTGCTGCTCGACGTATCCCGCATCGACCAGAGCGGCGACCTGTTTGCTCAGCGCTGATGCGCTCAATCCGCTGTGTTCCTTGACGATCGCGAGTTCCACCGTCGTCGCCGCGGCCAGAAGGGCGCAGATTCGCAGTCGATGGGCGGGGTGAATGATCGGATCGAGATCGCTCGTCATCGACGTGTGCTGCGGTAGTGCAGGATCGAGCCGATCGAGTAGATCGACGCGGCCGCGGCCGCGAGCAGAACCACCGGCCATGCCGGTCCGCTGGGATTTCCGACAGCCTGCGCCAGTGCGACGCAGAGCGCCGAGAGCGCCACGCAGGTGAGGAAGCCTCGGTTGGTGGGTAGGGCCCACGGCGTCCCCATCCGATATCCGGTGATGACGTTGACCGCGATGATCACCGCGGCGAGTCCGAGCAGCGAGGCAGGGCTGTCGAGCAGCGCGGTCAGTGCGGATGCTGCAAGCAGTACGGCATTGACCGGATACAGCCACACCGGCCACGGAGTGTCTCGTACCGCGCGTTGAACTCGGTCGATGTCGTCGAGAGCTGTTCGTGCTTCGGCAGGCGTGGGTTCTCCGATGCTTTCCATAGTGGAAACTGTATTGGATGGTTTCCACTATGGCAACAATCTGGCGAGGATCAAGTCTCGGCCGGCCGCGACACTTCCGCTTCCCATCGCGCCCGTCGCTCGTCGTCGGACTGCTCCCACCAGGGTGTTCCCCGCTCGCCGAGCGCGACTTTGGCGGCCTGTACCCCCGCGCGAGATTCCGGTGCCCCCGACGTGCGTTTGACCTCCCTGCGCCACGCCATGAGGATCGACCTCAACTCGGCATTGCGATCCTCCGGTATGTCAGGATCCGTTGCGCGCCAGCGTCGACCCTTGATGACGAGGTAGCGACCGTCCTCGGTGCGTTCGGGTTCTTCGGCCATCGGTCCACCCTGCCATGAGTCAACTGCTCAGATACTGCGGCACGGCAATTGCGTCGAGTCCGAGCGCCACGGCGGCGCGAGCGGTGACCGGGCCGACCAGATTTCCCGTTCCGTTGTAGCCGCCGAACGCGACCACGCCGTCGCCGACGAACGCGCACAGCGGGCGTCCGTCGGCGGTGAACCCGACGGATGCGGCCCATCGTGCTTCTACCGAGACGGGCTCTCCGGCAAACGATGTCGCGACAGATTCGATGTAGTTCTGCACCTGCGCGGTCGGTTCACCGGACGGTGTCCACTCGTCCTCGGCAAAGAGGTCACGACCGCCCCCGACATACAGCCGTCCCGACGCGTCCTGCTGCGCGTAGTCGTAGCCCCATCGTCCGTACACGGGGCACGGCAGTCGTCCCGGCGTGATGGGCGAGGTGGCGAGCATCTGCAGACGTGCGGTCCTGACCCGTCCGTCGAGCTGGGGGAGTACCTGTTCGAGTCGGCCGTCGACGGCAACGAGAACCAGGCCGCACCGAACCACTCCGTTCGGCGTCGTGACCGCTCCAGGCTCGATGGCGGTTGCAGGCGTGTGCTCGTACAGTCGGGCGCGGCCCGAGAACAGGGACGCCAACCCGAGCGCGCGACGCGCGGGATTCATCACCGCGTCGTCCGGCAGAAAGATGCCGTGCCCCAGATCGCCCGAGTACTGCTCGACGGCAATGTCGTTCTCGCGCAAACACTGTGCCAGCGCGTCGCAGTCCTCCGAATCGGCGAGTTCGATCGGCGCACCGGGGACTCCCGCGAGTCTGATGGATCCGGTGCGGCGGACGACGTCCGATCCGAGAAGCCCTTCCAGCGAGTCGATCTCGGCCAGAGTCGCTCGATACAGATCCACCGCGCAGGGACCCCATGCTGCGAGCGCAGTGTGCAGAAAGGTCGCAGGACCACCGAGCAGGAAGCCACCGTTCCTTCCCGCGGCGCCGGCAGCGATTCGTCCTGCGTCGATTCCGACGACATCGACACCACGGTCGAGGAGGTCGGTGACAGCGGCCAGACCCGAGCCACCCAACCCGACGACACACACGTCGGCGGTAACGTCATGCTCGATAGCGGGCAGGCCCGGCCAGTTGGACACGACCGGGTCGTCGTCCCATGCCGGGCGGGACATCGCGCTGGCGTTCATCCCTCGATCGTATCGACGGATTCGGCGCGCGGATGGTTTACGATTCCGGCACCCGCATCCCAGCACCGGTAAGGACCGTCCATGCGCACTGTGATCGTGACCGCGTTCGTTTCGCTCGACGGCGTGATGGAAGGACCGGGCGGCGAGGTGGGCTATCGCAACTCCGGTTGGACGTTTCAGGGCATCGAATTCGACCCGGCAGCCTACGAGATCAAGGGGCGCGAGCAAGAAGAAGCCACTGCGCTGCTGTTGGGCCGCACCTCGTACGAGGCATTTGCGCCGATCTGGCCGACGATGGACGATTTCGCCGGGTACAACGCGATGCCGAGGTACGTGGTGTCGTCGACGCTCCAGCAGGACGACTCACGTTGGCCGGCAACCATTCTGCGCGGTGTCGACGACGTCGCAGAGCTCAGGAACTCCGATGGTGGGCCGATCTCGATACACGGCAGCGCCACCCTGGGACGAAGTCTCGCCGACGCCGGCCTCGTCGATCGATACCACCTGCTCGTATTTCCACTCCTGCTCGGGGCGGGAAAGCGACTGTTCAGTGCGGCCGACAAGGACACCACGCATCTCGAACTGGTCGAACACGAGGTCTACGGCAACGGAATTCAGAAGCAGGTGTTCGACGTACGTCGATGACCCGGTGGGGCGGGTCTCAGACGTCGTCGCTTCGGATGGTGCGCCGCCGAACGGAGACGAGTTGCAGCTCGGGACGTGAGGCCGCCACACGCTCGATTCGATCGAGGACATCGGTGACGTGGTCGCGATCGCCTGCTACGACGGACGCGCCGATGCCTGCTCGTCTGTGCAACTCGCGGTGGTCGGTCTCCGCGACCGACACCGCGAACTTGCGTTGCATTTCGGAGATCACCGGTCGGATCACGGAGCGCTTCTCTTTGAGTGAGTGAACATCTCCGAGAAGGAAGTCGAATTCTATCCATCCAATCCACATATGCCGTCCATTCTACCGCCGGAGGGATCCCCGAGCGCTCCGAATTCGACTGGGCGATGCATCGGATGCGCACCAATCGCCGAACATGTTCGTACACTGGCGTCATGGCTGCACCGGCGGAACACGGTTCCTTGCCGCAGAGTCTTGTCGAAATGGCGACGCGCCAGGTCCGATCCGAGGTGCTCAGCGGCGCGCTCGAACCCGGATCCCGCGTTGTCGAGGAGACCCTGTGCGCGCGCCTCGGGATCAGCCGAGCACCGGTACGTGAGGCGTTGCGACTGCTGGCCGAGCAGGGTCTGGTCGAGCATCTCCCACGTCGCGGGTTCCGAGTGACGGTGTGGTCGGCAGAGGACATTCTCGAACTTTTCGAGTTGCGTCAGGTTCTCGAACGGCATGCGCTCGGGCGTGCGCTCCCGCTCGCGTCGTCGCGCGGCGGTGCGTTCGCGCCGGTACGAAAGGCGCTCGACGAGATGCGTGACGCCGATGCGCGGGGCGACACCCTGGAGAAGGACGATGCCCACCGGCGTTTCCACGAGGCCATTGTGGCGTTGGCCGGCAGTCGCCAACTCGATCTGGCGTATTCACCGATCCTGCTGAAGTTGCAGCTACCGATGGCCCGCAATCTCCGAGAAGAAGCCCGAGTCGCCAACCCGGTCGACGGGATCCGGCGTCACGAGTGGTTGCTCGACGCCATCGAATCGAACGACGTGTCGGTGGCGCTCGCTGCGTTGAAGCAGCATGGCGAATTGACCTACCTGCATCTCGAGAGTATTTCCTAACAGACTCGAAACACGGCAACAACCTGCAGTAACAGGAAACTGTCGACAATCGACGGTATGAATTCAGACCTGGGACCGGCACTCGGCTCGACCGTTGCCGAGATGCTCGCGGCGTACCGATCCCGCACGTCGACTCCCACGGCAACGGTGGAGGCGTTCTCGACCGCTGTGGCTGCACGCGGTGACGACGGAACGTGGATCACCGTCGTGGGCCGTGCGGACTTGCTCGCGGCCGCCGCGGCGCTCGAAGCACGAACGGACGCAGTGTCGCTGCCCCTGTACGGAATTCCGTTCGGCGTCAAGGACAGCATCGGAGTGGCCGGATACCCGACCACCCTCGCCTGTCCCGACTACGCCTACACACCGGATTCGACGGCCCCGGCAGTGCAGGCGTTGGTCGACGCCGGAGCCATTTTCGTCGGCAAGACCAGCCTCGACCAGTTTGCGACCGGGCTGAATGGAACTCGTACGCCGCACCCCATTCCGCGGAGCGTCTACGGCAACGACATGATCTCGGGTGGCTCGAGTTCCGGTTCGGCCCTGGCCGTGGCCCTCGGGCAGGTGCCGTTCTGTGTGGCCACCGACACCGCAGGATCGGGTCGAGTGCCTGCTGCGCTCAACGGCATCGTCGGCTACAAGCCGTCGCGCGGCCTGATCAGCACCGTCGGACTCGTCCCCGCGTGCAAGTCGCTGGACTGCATCACCCTGATGGCATCCACCGTCGCGGACCTCGACCTCGTGTTCGACGTCATGTGCGCCGAGGACCCAGCGGACGGTTGGGCACGTTCGCGCGGAGAGAAGTACGACGGGTGTGAGATAACCGTCGGACTGCCGGACCTGCAGCAGCTGGACTTCTTCGGCGACGCGGCCATGTTCGCCGCCCATTCGGTCGCGCGCCGGTCGCTCCCCGAGCACGGATTGCGCACCGTCACAGTCGATCTCGCACCGTTCCTCGATGCCGGTTCGCTACTGTATCAAGGGCCGTGGGTCGCCGAGCGATTGGTCGAGTTCGACGAATTCCTCAGCGAGAAGCCCGATTCGATCGTTCCCGTGGTCCGCGAGATATTTCTGGGAGGTCGGAAGTACAGCGCCGCCGATGCCTTCCGTGCGCTGCAGACACTGCAAGATCTTCGCGCTCGCGTCGCCCAGCTCTGGACGTCGATGGACGTGATGATCGTGCCGACCATCGGCACCACCTTCACCGTGCCGGAGGTTCTCGCAGACCCCATCGCGTGCAACACGAAACTCGGTCACTACACCCACTTCGGCAACCTTCTCGACCTGACGGCCGTGGCAGTTCCCGTAGGGCTCACCGAGGACGCTCGACCGGTCAGTCTCATGGTGATCGGGCCTGCGTTGGCCGACGATACTGTTCTCGCGGTCGCGGCCCGGTTGCTCGGAGAAGCGCGCGCCGTCTCACCGCCTCCGGCAGTCGAAGGGTCGGCAGTCGAGACAATCGACATCGTCGTTGCCGGGCACCACCTGTCGGGGGAGCGGGCCAACCCGCAGTTGCTCGAACTCGGCGGGTCCCTGGTCGAGGCCACCTCCACCGCGCCCACGTACACACTGCTTCGGATCGGATCCGCCGATCCGACACCCGGTCTGCTGCGAGTTCCATTCGGCGGCAGCGCAATCGACGTCGAGAGGTGGCGTCTGCCCGCCACTTCTCTTGCGGTACTCGCGGGCAGAATGCCGGCGGTACTCGCTCTGGGACGAGTACTGCTGGCCGACGGTTCCGACGTTCTCGGCTACGTCTGCGACGCCACTGTGCAGACCGGTGCGGAGGGGCACACCGTCGACGACATCAGCGAGTTCGGTGGCTGGCGGGCATATTCCCGGACGATCAGTTCTGCTCACGACACTTCCATTGCAGCACAGGAGATCTCATGACTTCAGCACCCACGCCGGTGATGTCGATACCGTCGGCGTCACCATCGGAGTTCACCGTCGATGCCGCAACGACGGCACTGCTCGTCATCGACATGCAGAGGGACTTTCTGCTCCCCGGGGGATTCGGTGAGAGCCTCGGCAACGATGTCGGCTTGCTCCGGACCGTGATCGAACCCCTCGCAGCTCTCATCGCTGTCGCACGAGAAGCCGGCATTCCCGTGATCCATACCAGGGAGGGGCATCGACCGGACCTGTCGGACTGCCCGCCGGCGAAGTTGCGCCGCGGCACGCCATCCCAGCGCATCGGTGATCCAGGGGCGTTCGGCCGCATCCTCGTTCGCGGTGAGTACGGTCACGACATCGTCGACGAGCTGGCACCGCTCGAGGGCGAGACCGTCATCGACAAGCCCGGCAAAGGGGCGTTCTACGCCACCGAACTCTCCGAAGTTCTCACGAGCGCCGGAATCACGACGCTGCTCGTCACCGGTGTGACGACCGAGGTGTGCGTGCACACGACGGTGCGGGAAGCCAACGATCGGGGCTACGAGTGCCTCGTGGTGACGGACTGCGTCGGTTCGTACTTCCCGGAGTTCCAACGAGTGGGCCTCGAGATGATCTCGGCGCAGGGTGGAATCTTCGGTTGGACCGCGGCGTCGGAGGACGTCATGACTGCATTGGCTGCATTCGTCCCCACGTCGACGAGTCGATAGGACCGAACATGAGCATGGATGTCAAGGACTCACCCGCTGCAGGCTCCTCGTCCTCGTTCACTCTTTCGTGGTGGACGAAGGGCGACACCAACGCATTCTTCGGACTCGGCTTCAACATTTTGGTCAATGTGCTCACTCTGACGACGTTGAGCATCGCGGTGGTCGGAATTCCAGGAAGTGACGTCCTCGGGACGCTGCTGCCTGCCCTCGGGATCGCCCTGATCCTGGGGAATCTGTACTACATGGTTCTCGCTCGTCGACTTGCCAAGCGCGAGAATCGAACCGACGTGACGGCGCTACCGTACGGTCCGAGCGTTCCGCACATGTTCATCGTCGTGTTCGTGGTCATGCTCCCGGTCTACCTGGCGACGGGCGACGCGCTTCAGGCGTGGGCGGCGGGGCTCGCGTGGGCCTTCATGATCGGCATCATCGTCATGATCGGAGCGTTCGTCGGGCCCTACATTCGCAGGATCACCCCGCGCGCGGCGATGCTCGGCACGTTGGCCGGCATCTCGATCACGTTCATCGCGATGCGCCCGGCCGCACAGATGTGGGAGGCCGCCTGGATCGGGTTGCCCGTTCTCGCAATCATTCTCATCGGCTTCTTCACGGATGTGAAGTTGCCCGGCAACATCCCGGTCGGGCTCGCCGCGCTCCTGGTGGGCACGGCGATCGGCTGGATCGGCGGATACATGTCCGTGCCGGACGTGACCGAGGCGGCGAGCAACATCGCCCTCGGCCTGCCCGATCTACGCCTCGACCTGCTCCTCGACGGTCTCGGCAATCTGGCACCGCTGCTCGCGACCGCAATTCCTCTTGGCGTCTACAACTTCACCGAGGCGATGAGCAACGTCGAGAGTGCATCTGCTGCCGGAGACAACTACAACCTGCGCAGTGTGCTGCTCGCCGACGGCTTCGGCGCAGTCGTCGGCTCGGCGTTCGGATCGCCGTTCCCGCCCGCGGTCTACATCGGCCATCCCGGCTGGAAGGACGCGGGTGGCCGAACCGGATACAGCGTCGCGTCGGGCGTCGCGATCGGGCTCATGTGCTTTCTCGGATTGTTCGGATTGCTGGCAACGTTGCTGCCGATTCCCGCGATCGTGCCGATTCTGCTGTATATCGGGCTGCTGATCGGTGCCCAGGCATTCCAGTCGGTGCCGAAGCTGCACGCCATCGCGGTGGTGGTGGCACTGCTACCCAACCTTGCGGAGTGGGCGGTGGGCCTGATCGACAACGCACTCAGCGCGGCAGGCACATCGGCCACGGAAGTGGGAAGCGAGGCACTGGGTCAGGCGGGTGTCGTGTACGACGGTTTGAAGACGTTCGGCTCGGGAGCCGTACTCGCCGGACTGATGCTGGGCACCATCGTCACGTTCGTTCTCGACAAACGGTTTCTTGCCGCCGCCGCGGCGGGTGGGGTGGCCGCAGCACTGTCGTGGGTCGGTCTGATCCATTCGCACCAGGTGGGGTGGGCAGCCAATCCCCAGGTCGCCCTGGGCTACTTGTTCTTCGGGCTGGTGTGTCTGGCGTACTCCCGGCTGAACCCCGCCCCTAAGCCGACGGGCGAGCCACAACCGGTCGGAGAGTAGGGCTTCCCGATGCGGGCCGCGCGGCCCGCATCGGGAACTTCTCTAGCGTGTGCCGACGAGGTCGAGCGCCACGAGATCCGACAGGTACTTCTCGATCAGTTCGCGTCCGAGGTGCGGTATATCCCCGACGGCCGAGGCGAACTCGTCGGCAGGCAGGATCGCCCCGGACGACGGGTGTTGCGGTTGTGCGTACGAGTGGATCAGGGGGAGCAGCGAGTGCGAACGCTGCTTCTCCGGGAGCTCCTCCACCGCAGCACTGAATCTCGCGAACCAGTCGTCGTAGTTCTCGACGATCTCGATGTGGCGACCGGCCTCTTGAAGCCAATCAACGAACGTGTCCAACGAGATGTTGTCGTCGTGCGGGTTGAGGATGTCGAAGGTTCGGTAGCCCGGCAGATCATCGCCCGCGATCGACGTGATGGCCGACGCACTGAAATCGGCCGGCAGTCCGTCGTAGTGAGCCAGTGGTCGCCCCTTCTCGTCGGTCGGTGCCCCGGTGTCGGTGGCGTAGAACGTGTGCGGAGCCAGACCGGTTGCGACGACCGACAAGATCAGACGCGTGAACACGTCCGGCACGTTGAGCTGGCCAGTCCACGTGCTGTGCGCCAGGATCATGTCCGAGCGAAAGACCGAGACGGGTAGGCCGAACTGGTCGAACGCGTTGTGCAACAGCACTTCACCGGCCCACTTGGAGTTGCCGTAGCCGTTGGCGTACGAATCGTCCACGGCCCGCGACGGACTGTCGACGCGGATGTCGCCGTTCTCCCGGAAATTCTCGACGCCCGCTGCGACGGCCACCGTCGACAGGTAGGTCACCGGCTTGACATGGTCGGTCAGCGCCAGCCGAATCACCTCGGCCGTTCCGACGACGTTGGGTCCGAAGAGGTGCTCGTACGGAAGTGCGTGGTTGACCAGCGCTGCGGGGTGGACGATGCGATCCACCCGTTCGGCCAGCGCCTCGAATACCTCGTGGTCCACGCCGAAGTGGGGTGTCCCCAGATCGCCTGCCACGACCTCGAGCGCAGTGTCGGCCAAGGTTCGGAAACGCTCCGACAGTTCTGCGTCTCCACTGTCGAAGGCTGCGTCGAGTCGAGCCCGCGCGTCGGAATCGGAGCGTCCGCGCACCAGGCAGACCACCTTTCCGCCGACCTCGGCCATGCGCTCCAGCCATTCCAAGCAGAGGAAGCGACCGAGATAACCGTTGGCACCGGTCAGCAAGACCGTGCTGGTCTGTTCTCGTGGGCCAGGAACATGGTGTGCGGCGTCCAGGAGAGCGTCGTCGAGAAATGCCGACAGACGCAGATCGGAGGCGCGTGCAACGACGGCGCCGCGTCCGTGCACCGAGGCGAATGTGGCCGTGTCGGAATCGTTGTCGCGAGCCGAGGAAATGTACTCGGCCAGCGCTGCCAGGTCCATGGCGGGCCCGGTGATCACTCCGACCGGAACATCGACATCGTAGATCTCACGCAGGAGCGTCGAGAACGTCAACGCCGACAACGAATCTCCGCCCAAGTCGCTGAAGTGTGCGTCGGGACGCACATCGGATCCGGCGCATCCCAGCAGGGCCTGTGCGGCATCACCGACGGTGGTCAGCACCGGGGCGTCGGCTCCGCTGCGTCGAAGCTCGCGCAGGCGTTCGTTCTGACCCGACTCGAGTTCCGCGTAGCGACGCTCGAGTTCGTCACCGTAACGCTCTACGAGTTTGGGCCGCAGTTGCTTGCCTGCACCGGACAGCAATCCGTTGTCCTGTGTGAACGGTACGTCTTCCAGCACGACCTCGCGCGGAATCTCGTACGAATTCAGCGCTTCCGCGCGGGCGATGTGCTGAAACGATTCGATGATCGAACCCGCAGTCGTATCCGGTTGGGCCGGTACGACAACTGCCAGGAGATACGCCCGTTGGCCGTTGCCGTACAGAAAGATCTGATCGACCAGCTCGCTGGTACCGAACAGGGCTTCGAGGCGCGCCAGTGCCACGAATTCGCCCTGAGCCAGTTTCAGAACGTTCTTGCGGCGGTCGACGTAGACGAGTCGGTCCGGCTCGATCTCGGCGACGACGTCACCGGTGCGATAGAAGCCCTCGGAGTCGAAGACGTCGGCTGTGACGTCCGGGCGCTTGTAGTAGCCGGGAATGATCGACGCCGTCTTGAGGAGGAGCTCACCGCGTGGATGCGGGGTGTCGGTGGAGAAATAGCCGAGTTCGGGCACATCGTCGAGCTTGTATTCGATCACCGGCGGGCGTTGAACGACGCCGTCGTGCAACACCATTCCGGCTTCGGTGGAGCCGTAGTTGTCGCGGACCTCGATATCGAGCAGCTCCGTGACGAAGTCCTTGACCTCATCGGCGATCGGTGCGGTGCCGACCATTGCTGCAAGGACACGGCCGCCGAATTGTTCGATCCTGTTGCGCTCGAGGACCTCTCGACGCGTCCTGTCGGCATCGCCGCCGGCAGAGCGTTCGACCTCCCGGTCGATCTCGGCGAGGACGTTGTGCCGAATCATCTCGCATACCCGGGGGATCAACAGTGCCATCGTGGGCCGAGCGATCGCGAAATCCTCGAACAGGGTGGACAGGTCGCTCGCCCCTGCGAAGTGGACTGTTCCGCCGGCCGCCAGCGTGGAAAAGACGAGGCCACGGCCAGCGAGGTGACTCATCGGAAGATAGTCGAGAGTGATGACCGGGAAGGCCGGCCGGTCCGTGGACTCGGAGGACGCTCCGGTGTGGTGCCAGGCCCCGGTCCAGGCTCCGCACACGATCCGTTCTGTGTGCATCGCCCCCTTGGGGGTTCCGGTGCTGCCGGAGGTGTAGATCAGCGTCGCGAGTCGGTCGGGATCCTCGGCATCGGGTATCGGAACCTCCGGTAGTTGCGCGCCGTCGCGAACCAGCTCGGTGAGCGGCCTGACGACGATTCCCGCCTGTTCGGCATCGCTGCGTGCGGACTTCATGATCCGTGTGTGCGCGTCGATCGCGTCGTCGTAGTCGAGAACGACGATGCGCCGAATGGACCGACAATGCTTGGCGACCTGGACCGCGACGGACAGGTTGTCGACATCGGCTGCGAGGACGACGGGTTCGACCTCGTCGGCGATGGCCGAGAGCTGGCCCGCGGTGGCACCGGCCTGCAAGGGAACGGCAATCGCGCCGAGGCGGATCGTGGCCAATTCCGCGATGACATAGTCGGCACTCGCGAATCCCAGGGTTGCGAAGAAGTCTCCTGGAGCGATACCGAGTGCGTCGTGGCTCAGCGCCGAGGCCAGTGCACCGGCGTCGTGCCACGCTCGGCCATAGGTGACGGTGTCGAAACGCGGGAGCAGGCGAACGGCGTTCTTGTCGTCGATTCGGGCGATCTCGCGAGCCCGGCGGCCGAGGGCCGGTCGATCGGAGTAACGCGTCATGATCTCGGCAACCACGCGGGCCAGGTTGGGCGACAACTCCTGGGCGGCGTCGGCCACCGCACTGTCCGGTTCGGCAGCTCGAAACTCCTGGTCGGACTCGTGCAGCTCCTGGAAACGACCGCGTTGCCTGCTCCGACGATCCTGTCGGCTGTCGACGGCCAGTGTGTGCGTCATGCTCGACTCCCTCCGACGAAGCGCACCCAGCGTTCGGGGCACCTCGCGATTGTCCGCTCAATATCGTTATCAAAGGTAAGTATATGCCGCCGAGTACTGCTGCAATCGTGACGCTCCTCATAGTCCGATAAGTCGTAAAAGTCTGGCTGCCTGCGCTTTTGGAGCCCTGATTGCGAATGTGGACCGGTGGCCGCGGCTCACGTGGGTACTCGATGAGAGCGGAAGGCCCCGACTTGTATGGTGAATCCACAGTCATGTGCGTCACAGTGCTCGTCACCATCGTGCGCACGTGTCACCCCTCGCGATCGGAGAAGTGAATGTCGGACGTCCTCTCGCGGCGCGACCTGGATTTTCTGCTGTACGAATGGTTGGACGTGGCGGCACTGACTGCTCGACCTCGCTTCGCGGACCACTCGAAGGAGACCTTCGACGCGGTCCTCGACCTCAGTGCCGACATCGCCCGCAAGCATTTCGCGCCGCACAACAAGAAGGCGGACGCGCAGGAACCGACGATGAACGCGGACGGTTCGGTCGAGCTGATACCGGAAATCAAGGAAGCGCTCGATGTCTATGCGTCGGCGGGACTGATCGCCGGGCAGTTCGACGAGGCGATCGGCGGCATGCAACTGCCCGCGACCGTCTCCAGAGCGGCGATGGCGTTCTTCCAGGCCGCCAACGCCGGGACCTCGTCGTACCCGTTCCTCACGATGGCGAACGCCAACCTGATCGCGACGTACGGCACGCCGGATCAGGTGCGAGATTACGTCCGGCCCATGCTGGAGGGCCGCTGGTTCGGAACCATGTGTCTGTCGGAACCGCAGGCCGGATCGTCACTGGCGGACATCACGACCAAGGCGGTGCCGCAGGACGACGGTAGCTTCCGTATCACCGGTACCAAGATGTGGATTTCGGGTGGAGATCACGAACTCACCGAGAACATCGTCCACCTGGTGCTCGCCAAGACGCCGGGCGGACCGGCGGGGGTGAAGGGGATCTCTCTGTTCATCGTCCCCAAATTCCTTCCGAACGGCGACGGCGGCACAGGCGAGCGCAACGACATCGTGTTGACCGGCCTCAATCACAAGATGGGCAACCGCGGCACCACCAACACCCTGCTGGCGTTCGGCGACGGAACCCACTCGCCCGGTGGGCAGCCCGGCGCAGTCGGCTTCCTCGTCGCCGAGGAGAACCGCGGTTTGTCGTACATGTTCCACATGATGAACGAGGCCCGGATCGGTGTCGGATTCCTCGCTATCGCCCTCGGCTACGTCGGCTACCTGAAGTCGGTGGAGTATGCGAAGACCCGTACTCAGGGCCGACCGCTCGGTGCCAAGGATCCGGCCGCACCTCCGGTCGCGCTGATCGAGCACGCCGACGTCCGTCGAATGTTGTTGGCGCAGAAGTCCTACGTCGAAGGGGCGCTGGCGCTCGGGCTCTACTGTTCGCGTCTGGTCGATCATCAGGACTCGGCGTCCGACGAAGCCGAAGCAGCGCAATCGACTCTGCTGCTCGACGTACTGACGCCCATCGCCAAGAGCTGGCCGTCGCAGTGGTGCCTCGAAGCCAACAGTCTGGCCATTCAGGTGCACGGCGGCTACGGATACACCCGCGACTACGACGTCGAGCAGCACTATCGCGACAATCGCCTCAACCCGATTCACGAAGGTACTCACGGTATTCAAGGTTTGGATCTGCTCGGGCGCAAGGTGATCATGCAGGGCGGTGCGGGATTGGCTCTGCTGGCCGAACACATCGGGGAGACGGTCGAGCGGGCGCACGCAGCGGGCGGTGATGCTGCACGGTACGCGGCCGAACTGCACGCACGCGTCGGCAGAATCGTCGAGGTGACCGCGGCAGTGTGGGGGACCGGCGATGCCGCCGTGGCGCTGGCCAACTCCACGGCCTACCTCGAGGCGATGGGTCACACGGTCATCGCCTGGATGTGGCTGGAGCAGTTGCTGGCCGTCGGCACGAAAGCCGGAGACTTCTACGACGGAAAGCGTTCTGCAGCACAATACTTCTACGTCTACGAATTGCCGAAGGTGGACGTTCAGCTCGATCTGTTGGCGAGACTGGACCGCACCACCCTCGATATGTCACCCGCTTGGTTCTGAGTCGAGTACAAGGAGATTCATCAACATGTCGATCTTGGACAAATTTCGCCTGGACGGTCGCGTCGTCATCGTCACCGGTGCATCCTCCGGACTGGGCGTGGCATTCGCGAAAGCGGCCGCCGAGGCGGGAGCGGACGTGGTGCTCGCCGCACGCCGAGTGGACAAGTTGGCGCAGACCGCCGAGTTGATCGACAGCGTCGGAGGTCGTTCGATCACGGTCGCCACGGACGTGGTCGACCCGGATCAGTGCACCGCAATGGTCGAGGCCGCGGTGACGGAGTTCGGAAAGGTCGACATTCTGATCAACAATGCCGGAGTCGGCACAGCCTTCCCGGCGACCCGAGAAACACCCGAACAGTTTCGCTCGGTGATCGATATCAACTTGAACGGGTCGTACTGGGCAGCGCAGGCCTGTGGGCGGGTGATGGCACCCGGCAGTTCGATCGTGAACATCTCGAGCATTCTCGGGCTGACCACCGCAGGCCTCCCGCAGGCGGCCTACAGCGCGAGCAAGGCAGCGATCATCGGCCTCACCCGCGATCTCGCACAGCAGTGGGGCGCGCGAAAAGGCATCAGGGTCAACGCTATTGCGCCAGGGTTCTTCCAGAGCGAGATGACGGACTCGTACCAGCCGGGATACCTCGACTCGATGGCTCCGCGAATGATCCTCGGACGCAAGGGCGATCCCGAAGAACTGGCCGCCACCGCGATCTGGCTCGCCTCGGACGCCGGGGGATACGTGACGGGTCAGACCATCGCGGTCGACGGCGGGATCACGATCACCTGACGGTCATCCTTCGACGGCAGGCACGGCAATTCCCTCGCGGATCAGTCTGCGCGCAACCACCACTGCGTCGTCGGTGTCGAGTCCGGGCAGCGCATCCAGGCGGCACGAAGCGCCCTTCGTCAGGGTCTCGATCGCGTCGGCGCACTGAGACGGCAGCGTGACCGTCTTGTTCCGAAGCACCATCGAGACGCCGTTCTTCGTGTGCATGATCCGCGCGAAGATGCCGGGCCGCAATCGAATCGAATCCTCACCCCGCAGCGCGCCCATCGCGGCGACGCTCGCCAGTGGGCGCACCGGTTCCGGTCGGACGAGGTCGTCGTGACGATCTGCGAGGCGTTCGGCGAGTCGACGTACCGCGTCGGGGTCTCGGTCGATCTCGTCGAGCGCGGCGCGCATGGCGTCCACGACTCGGTGTACGTGCGGAACCAGGGACTCCGGGTCGGAGTGGTCGAGGCCGGCAGGGAGGGGAGCACGCAGACTCTCGACGTCGCCGAGCGACTTCAGTACGTGGTGGGCCAGGTCGTAGTCGTTGTACGACGCGACGCCGATGGTGAGGTGCACCGTGGTGTCGCCGAGCGCTTGCGCCGAGTGGATCCACCCGCGCGGCAGGTAGAGCACATCGCCGGGCTCGAGAACGATGTCCAGTTCGGGAGTGTTCGATGCGTGGTCTTCGACGGCCGACCGCCGATCCGACCACGGTTGATTGTTGAGCGGATGCACGTGCACCGGCGAGTGAATGCTCCACCGCTTGGTCCCCGCGATCTGCACGACGAACACATCGTGCACGTCGTAGTGCGGTGAAAAGCCCTGCGACGCAGCCGGTGTGACATACGAATTCACCTGCACGGGATGGCCCAGCTCGCGAACGAGATCACCGACGAAGTGAATCAGCGGGGGCCACAGTCGATGCAGGCCCTGAAGTACCAGCGTATTTCCGGCCGCGAAGGCTGCCAGCACCGCTGCGGAGTCGACCTGGTCCGTCACCTCGGCACCGAACCCGCCGGACGACGTGAACTGCGACTTGTCCAGCAACCGACCGTCTTTGGCCATCCGCACGAACGGAGTGCGGACTCCGCGTTCGGAGATCAGCTCGTCGACCGCGTCGAGCGTCATCAGATCGTCGAACGAGTCCGAGAGATCAGCTGATCGGGTCAGCTTGGGAGCAACGCCCCAGAACCGATCTGCGAAAGTCCCGAGATCGATACCGGTGAGACGACGGAGCGCGGACCGGTTACCCGATCCGCGCTCGCCGCTCGACACAGTGCTCAAGCGGTGCCGTCCGCACCGCCGTCGTGCCCGTTGGGGTTGGAACCGCCGTCGGCCGGGCCTTCGCCTGCGCCGGCCGGGCCGTCTGCTCCGCCGTCATGTCCGTCGGGGTTCGATCCGCCGTCGGCCGGGCCTTCGCCTGCGCCGGCTGAGCCGTCTGCTCCGCCGTCGTGACCGCCGGGGTTCGATCCGCCGTCAGCGGGTCCTTCGCCTGCGGCTCCGCCCGTGGTGGTGATGTCGTCGTCGTTGATGCTCATCGAGGTCCTTCCGATTGTGGAGGTTCGTGTGTCCTTGCGGCGCGAGAACACCGGAGGTATTGACGCAAACTCAGCTTCTCAAACAGCGGTGGCGTCGTGAATCTCAGGCAGAATCGTCAGCGATCTCGGGTGCGTTCTCCCGCGTTGCCATCCCGCCACCGCCTCCACCGTCGACCGGTCCTGGGCGGCCACCCTTCGGTGTGTCCGACGCCTTCTCGGAGTCTTTCGGGTTCTCGTTCTCGGTGTTCTCGTCGCGTCCCATGGTTCGACAGTAGACCGCCGAGCAGGCCGTGGGACGATGGAACAATGGATCGATCCCCAGCGCAGCACGTGGTGCTGCTCGACGACGAAGGCCGCGCTGTCGGTTCACAGGACAAGACGACCGTGCACACGCTGAACACACCACTGCACTTGGCTTTTTCCAGCTACGTGGTCAGATCGGACGGCGCGGTACTTCTCACGCGCAGAGCGTCGAGCAAGAAGACGTGGCCAGGGGTGCTGACCAATACGTGCTGCGGGCACCCCGCCCCCGGTGAGCGGCTCGACGATGCCGTGGTGCGCAGGATCGGTGAAGAACTGGGACTGCGGGTCGATTCGGCGGAGTTGGTTCTGCCGCACTTTCGGTACCGAGCCGTCATGGACAACGGAATCGTGGAGAACGAGATCTGCCCCGTGTATCGTGTGCTGGTGGACGAGCAGGCGACACTCGACCCGGATCCACTCGAGGTGGACGAGACTCGGTGGGTGACGTGGCGTGAATTCTCCGAAGGGGTACTCGGCGGCAGTATCGACGTATCACCCTGGTGTCGAACGCAAGTGGAGCAATTGACCGCGCTTGCCGAAGAGCCACTGGCCTGGCCGGTGTCGCCGGAAAGTCTCCTTCCTCCCGCCGCCCGTCCTACCGATACCCGCTGATCTCGCCTGGCCTCTAGGGTTCGTGTTGTGAGTATCGTCGCTTTCGGTCAGCCGAACCAGGACCTTCTCGATCGGGATTCCGTCGCGCGCGAACTCGCACGCTTCTCCTCTCGCACTGTCGAATCCGCCGGACTGCGCGCCGCTGCGGTGGCCGTTGCGATCGGCGGAGCGCCAGGGGACCGGCGCATGCTCCTGACGAGGAGGCCGGACCGATTGCGAGCACATCCGGGCCAGTACGCCCTACCGGGCGGCGGTGTGGATTCCGGTGAATCCGCACTGCAGGCATGTCTGCGGGAATTGGCAGAGGAGTTGGGGATTCGCGCCGAGGAAACAGACGTGCTCGGCAGGTTGGACGACTACGTCACCAGGTCCGGGTATGTCATCACCCCGTTCGTGGTGTGGGTCGGTGATTACTCGTCCACGTTGCTGCCCAGCGAGGACGAGGTTGCCGAGGTGTTCGAGGTGACCGTCGACGAGCTCGACGTGGACGCCCAATTCGTGTCGATTCCCGAATCGACGCGGCCGGTGATTCGGTGGCCGTACCGGACCGGGGCAATTCACGCTCCGACCGGCGCGATCGTCCATCAATTTCGCGAAGTGGCACTGCACGGTCGACACACCCGAGTCGCGGACTTCGAGCAGCCCGTGTTCGCGTGGCGCTAACGTGACCGAACGACCCGAGTCCGGAGAACGGCCGACCGCGACGAGCAGGACGAGAAGAAGGTGATCGCCGATGACCGACAATCGTGAGCTCGAGGTGACGGACCGCATCGCGACCGTCCCCAATCTGCTCAGCGCCATCCGGCTACTGGGCGTTCCCCTGTTCCTGTACCTCCTGCTCGGCCCTGGAGCCGATGGATGGGCGCTGGTGATTCTGCTCGTCAGCGGTGGAACCGATTGGTTGGACGGCAAACTCGCTCGCATGCTCGGTCAGGCATCGAAACTGGGTGCCGTTCTGGATCCGCTGGTCGACCGGCTCTACGTCGTCAGCACTCTGGTGGCCTTCGTTCTTCGCGACATCATTCCGTGGTGGGTCGCCGCGATATTGATCGGACGCGATGTCGTCCTGGGATTGACGATGTTCGTCTACCGCCGCAGGTCCTTGCCACCTCCGGACGTCATCTACCTCGGTAAGGCCGCCACCTTCGTGGTGATGATCGCGCTGCCGGTGTTACTGGTGTCCGCCGGTAGCAGTGCGGTGGCCGACGCCGCAGGTCCACTCGGCTACGCATTGCTGATCTGGGGCACGGTGCTGTACACCTGGACCGGCCTGTTGTACCTCGGCAAAGCGATCGCTGTCGCCAGGGCCGTCGATCCGACCGTGGCCGGCACCTGACGGTGGAGCCTGCAGAACGACCGGAGGCCAGACCGGTACCGAAGAGAAATCCCGTTCCGTCACTGCTGACGTCCTTGCTGACCGACCATCTCGACCCGGGGTACGGCGCCGCGACCGCCGAACGAACTGCGCAGCACACCCGTAAGCCGCGGGTACCTGCGGCGGCCTGGCTGCTGACCGGTGCCGTCGTCGTGGGGGTGATCTTCGGCGTCGCGTTCTCCCAGCTGGCGTCCGGTGCGGACGTGGATCGCGCAGGTGCCGACGCCTCGGCTGCGGTCCGTGCTGCACAGAACCGCAGCGCTGAATTGGGGGCCACGCGAGAGGAACTTGCCGAGCAGGTGTCCTCGGAGCGAGACAGAGCTCTGCAGTCCGACGCCTCGGGCAGTGCCTTGTCGGACAGGCTGAGCGCCGTCGAATCCGCCGCGGGCATCGACACGGTCTCGGGCCCGGGGCTCTCGGTCGTCGTCACCGAACCGGTGGCCGACGACGACACGACGGATGGCTCGGTTCGCCGTGGTTCGGGCGCGGCCGTGCTCGATCGAGACATCGCTGCGATCGTCAACTCGTTGTGGGCGAGCGGCGCAGAGGCGGTCTCGGTGGACGGAATCAGAGTCGGACCCAACGTGACCATCAGGCAGGCAGGCGGGGCCATGCTGCTGGACAATCGCCCGATCGGCTCGCCCTACGAGATCGACGCGATCGGCCCGCCGCAGCGCATTCAGGTGCAGTTCGTCGTCAGCGATGCGTATCTGCGGATGAGCACGGTGGCGCAGTTGTACGGTGTCGGGTTCGCGGTGCGAGCGGCCGACGATCTCGAACTCGGTCCCGCGGTTGTGAGAGAGTCGTTCGAGGCAGAGGAGGCAGGCCCACGATGACGGAGCACGACCCACCGAGCGCCCCACCGGCAGAGTCCGGCGTTCCGGCATCTGCAGACGCGCCGATCACCCCTTCCCACGGCTTCTACGCCCTTGCCGCGCTCGCCGCGTTGATCGTGGGGGTCGTGATCGGCACGGTCGCGGGGCCGCAGGTTCCCGCAGTGGTCGCGCCCTACCTGCCGATCGCTGTCGTAGCGGCGATAGACGCGGTGTTCGGCGGTGTACGAGCCTTTCTCGACGGCATTTTCGACGCCAAGGTGTTCGTCGTCTCGTTCGTTTTCAACGTCCTCGTCGCAGCCTTGATCGTGTGGCTCGGCGACCAGCTCGGGGTGGGCACTCAGCTGTCCACCGCAATCGTCGTGGTACTCGGTATCCGGATATTCGGCAACGCGGCCGCAGTGCGTCGCCGACTGTTCGGTGCCTAGGCCGTGATGGCAGGCAACGGACGACACGGCTGGCGCGCTCGACGTCCCCGTGCAGACGATCGAAGGCGCGGAACGGCGTTCGGCGTTCTCGCTCTTGCGCTGCTCTGCGTCCTGGGAGTCGGCATCGCCACGCAGGTACGAGAGACGAGCACGTCGGACAATCTGGAGAATTCGCGGCCCGAGGACCTTCTTGTCGTGTTGGACACCCTGACCCGACGTGAAGCGTCGATCCGCGACGAGATCAGCACTCTGCAGGCCACTCTGGCCACTTTGCGCCAGTCCGGGTCGGGATCGGAGGCGGCCGTGGCGGAGGCGCAGGAACGATTGTCCGCGTTGTCGATTCAAGTCGGCACCGTCGCCGCCGAGGGGCCGGGCGTCGCGTTGGTGATCGAGGACCCGAACTCGGGCGTCGGATCCGAGGTGCTGCTCGACGCCATGCAGGAGTTGCGTGCAGCCGGTGCCGAAGCCCTCCAGATAGAGGGCGGCGATGCTGCCGTCCGTATCGGTGTCGATTCGTGGATCGCGGGACCTGCCGGTCGAGTGGTGGTGGACGGTCGAGAGCTACGAGCTCCGTACACCTTCACGGCCATCGGTGATCCACCGACGCTCGCGTCGGCGCTGAACATTCCCGGCGGTGTCGTCGACACGGTCACCCGCAACGGAGCGACATCGAATGTCACTCGGTCGGACCAGGTCACGGTGTCCGCCTTGCGGGATCCGCGCCCGCGTCAATACGCTCAGCCCGGTAATTGAACGCCCGATCGCCCCGGGCCACGATCGAAGGGAATGCCGCGTTGAGCGACATCGATGCACCAGCTGATCTGTACTACACGCCCGAGCACGAGTGGGTGCAGCGCACGGGGCCCGCGACGGTGCGCATCGGCATCACCGATTACGCGCAGGCTCAGTTGGGCGACGTGGTGTTCGTTCAGCTTCCCGCGGTCGGCGACACCGTCACCGCGGGCGAGTCCCTCGGCGAGGTGGAATCGACCAAGAGCGTGTCCGACGTGTTCAGCCCTCTGACTGCGAAAGTGATTGCCGTGAACCAGGATCTGGACGGCGAACCGGAGAAGGTGAACTCGGGTCCGTACACCGCGGGCTGGTTGATCGACCTCGAGGTTTCGACACCGGAGGAGTTGGACGCGGCAGTGGCACAGATGCTCGATGCCGCCGGATATGCTCTCATCACGACCGAGTGATCGGCCGGCCGTCGACACCAGCCAACCGGCCACACGGTCCCCACTGCGCAGGGTACGGTCGACACCGAGCGAATACCCTGTCGGGGCGAAGGTCCAGGATGCTGTACGACAGCTACGCAACACCGAACGCCATGCAACACCTGATGTGAAGACCATGTACTGCGTTACCCGCGGCGTTCGCTGCCCGGGTGAACGGACTGAGAAGGAGTAACGGTGAGCCAGAACGACAACGACAGCAACTACGGGGAGTCGCCGGCAGAGACCACCTCGGTCTTCCGTGCTGATTTCCTCCAGGAGCTGGACAACTCCGCGGCCGCCCAGAGCACCGAAGCTCCGGTATCGGGTGTCGAGGGATTGCCTGTCGGTGCTGCTCTGCTCGTCGTCAAGCGCGGACCCAACGCCGGATCGCGGTTCCTGCTCGATCAGCCCACCACCTCGGCCGGTCGGCACCCCGACAGCGACATCTTCCTGGACGACGTGACCGTCAGCCGTCGGCACGCCGAGTTCCGGCAGGACGAGGACGACTTCCAGGTCGTCGACGTCGGCAGCCTCAACGGCACCTACGTGAATCGGGAGCCGGTCGACTCCGCAGTTCTGGCCAACGGCGACGAGGTGCAGATCGGTAAGTTCCGGTTGGTGTTCCTGACGGGACCGCGGGGCGGCAACGGATCTCAGGTCGGCGACACGTCTGCGGGTGCAGGAAGCCAGTGACCGCCGTCGGGCAGCAGTCCAACGGGGGGATGTCGATTGGCTCCGTCCTCGATCGACTTCGGCCCGACTTTCCCGATGTCACCATTTCGAAGATCAGATTCCTCGAGGCGGAGGGCCTGATTTCTCCGGAGCGTACGCCGTCGGGCTACCGGCGGTTCTCGATCGCGGACTGTGAACGTCTGCGATTCGTGCTGACCGCCCAGCGGGATCAGTACCTTCCGCTCAAGGTGATCAAGGAGCAACTCGAAGCGATCGATCACGGGGTCGCCACGGTGGAACGGGCGGACGCTTCGGTGAAACGTCCGCGGTCGTTGACGGTGGCCGCGGGCGAAGTGTCTCCCGAGGAGTTCCTGCCGGATCGGGAGGTTCGGATCAGCAAGGCCGATCTTCTCGCTCAGGCCGGTATCGACGACGGATTCCTGACCGAGCTGTTGCGGGCCGGTCTGATCACTCCCGGACAAGCCGGTTTCTACGACGACGGTGCAGTGACGCTCGCGCGAACGGCACACGCGATGTTGCAGTTCGGTCTCGAAGTTCGCCACCTGCGCGCATTCAAACTCGCGGCGGATCGCGAAGCGGGGCTGGTGGCGCAGATTGCCGGGCCGGTCGCGAAGGGCCGAGACGCCGGTGCGCGTGATCGCGCCGAGGAAATGATTCGTGAATTGGCCGCGTTGTCGTTGACCTTGCACACCTGTCTTGTCAAAGCAGCCGTGCGCGGTGCCCTCGACCGGTGACGCGCCCTCGTGTCCTTTCGAATTCCAATAGACTCGGCTGCGACGGGCCGAGCCAGTAGTCGATGCAGCCCGGAATTTCTCGAAGTGAGAGGCAGACACGATGAGTGAGATGCGTGTGGTCGGTATCCGTGTCGAACAGCCGCAGAATCAGCCCGTGCTCTTGTTGCGCGAGGCCGACGGTGACCGGTACCTCCCGATCTGGATCGGTCAAACCGAAGCTGCCGCAATCGCTTTGGAGCAGCAGGGTGTGCAGCCCGCTCGTCCGCTCACCCATGATCTCGTCAAGAACCTGATTTCGGCTCTGGGTCATCAGCTCAAGGAAGTGCGGATCGTGGACCTTCAGGAGGGCACGTTCTACGCCGATCTCGTGTTCGACAAGGACATCAGAGTCTCGGCTCGGCCGTCGGATTCGGTCGCGATCGCACTTCGGGCCGGGGTGCCGATCTTCGCGGACGAGCCCGTGCTCGCCGAAGCCGGCTTGATCATGCCCGACGAGCGTGAAGACGAGGTCGAGAAGTTCAAGGAGTTCCTCGAATCGGTGTCACCGGACGACTTCAAAGCCACCGACGGGTAACAGAAGAGTCTCAACCTCAACTTTAGGTTCAGGTTTACGGCGCGTTGCGTTGAATCTGCCCGATCGTCCCCATAACGTTCGTGCCAGTGAAGTTCATCGCCGCTGCTGGTCGGATCCGGCGCAGTTCACGCCTCGTCGGTACCTGCCGGGGCGTACTCTGGCCTGGTACACGGTATGACTTCACGCGAGTACACCGGGACATAGTCGGTGTCTCGGACGGATCGCAGTACTGACTCGATCCGAACGCAGTGAGACATCCGAGAGGGAGCAGTCAGTGGGAGATCAGCCGCAGCAGCATCACGGCAGTCGAGAGTCCGAAGCCGCAGGCCGGACCGAGGACACGCCTGTCGGTGCCGATGCTCGGGTCGACACCCCCGACCAGCCGTCGAACGCCCGAGTCGATTCGCCCCAGGACATCCAACCCGGATTGTTCCCGGACGACTCCGTCCCCGACGAACTCGTGGGCTATCGCGTGCCGAGTGCCTGCCAGATCGCCGGCATCACCTACCGCCAACTCGATTACTGGGCCCGCACCGGGCTCGTCGTGCCGTCCATTCGCGGCGCGGCCGGGTCGGGAAGCCAGCGGCTGTATTCGTTCAAGGACATGCTGGTCCTCAAGATCGTCAAGCGGTTGCTCGATACCGGTATCTCCTTGCAGAACATTCGCGTCGCAGTCGATCACCTGCGCCAGCGCGGTGTGGGCGATCTCGCCAACATCACGCTGTTCTCCGACGGCACCACCGTCTACGAGTGCACCTCGGCAGAAGAAGTGGTCGACTTGCTTCAGGGCGGTCAAGGTGTGTTCGGCATTGCCGTGAACGGCGCAATGCGCGAGCTCACCGGCACCATCGCAGACTTTCCGGCCGAACGAGCGGACGGCGGCGAGAGTCAGCCGAGTCCCGAGGACGAGCTCGCGTCGCGCCGCAAGAATCGCGCGAGCCGCAAGACCGGCTAGACTTTCACCGTCGCGCCCACGCGGGAGAGTTCCGAGGCATCCAGTCTCGGACGCCGAAGGAGCAATACCTCCCCGTCAATCTCTCAGGCACACGGACCGTGTGGACTTCGACAACTCTGGAAAGTGGTGGGAGCACCCATCCGCCCAAGGGGAAAGGTGCCGACGAGCCGCACTGGCGCGTCGTGTCCGACCGAATCTCTCAGGCGCACGCGTCAGCGGGCACACGACAGAGGGGGAGGAGCGGCCGTCGCCCATGCCTCGGTCGTCCGACGCCTCGTCTTTCCGGCACCTGGGAGCTCAACGTGACCGATCGAACCACCTCGCCCGCATACACTTTCGTCGATCGACACATCGGTCCCGACGCAACCGAGTTGGTCCGCATCCTCGACTCCATCGGCGTCGACAGTCTCGACGAGTTGGCCCGCAAGGCAGTTCCCTCGTCGATCCTCGACACCGTGGTCGACGGCGTGCCCGACGGCTTGGCGGCGCTTCCGCCTGCCCTGAGTGAACACGAGGTGCTTGCCGCACTGGCCGACCTCGCCGGGCAGAACACCGTGGCGACGTCCATGATCGGGCTCGGCTACTACGACACCCTGACCCCGCCGGTGCTGACGCGCGGGATTCTCGAGAACCCGGCCTGGTACACCGCCTACACGCCCTATCAGCCCGAAATCAGCCAGGGTCGACTCGAAGCGTTGCTGAACTTCCAGACCATGGTCGCCGATCTCACCGGCATGGACGTGGCGAATGCGTCGATGCTCGACGAGTCGACCGCGGCGGCCGAATCCATGACCTTGATGCGCCGCGCCAACAGAGCGTCGAAGTCGCCTCGGCTACTGGTCGATTCCGACATCTTCCCGCAAACCGAGGCCGTACTGGCCACTCGCGCCGAGCCGCTGGGGATCGAACTGGTCTACGCCGATCTGACGGAGGGCCTGCCCGATGGGGAGTTCTTCGGAGTGTTGGCGCAGGTGCCGGGAGCGTCGGGGCGGCTCGTCGACCTGACCGCGACCATCGAGGCCGCGCACGAGCGCGGCGCGCTGGTCGCCGTGGGCGTGGACCTGCTCGCCGCCACCGTGGTGACTCCGCCCGGCGAGATCGGCGCGGACGTCTGCTTCGGAACCACGCAGCGATTCGGCGTCCCGATGGGATACGGCGGACCGCATGCCGGGTATCTCGCAGTGAGGTCCGGTCATTCCCGTCAGCTACCCGGCCGTCTCGTCGGAGTGTCGCTCGATGCGGACGGCCAGCGCGCCTACCGATTGGCGCTGCAGACACGCGAGCAGCACATTCGCCGCGAGAAGGCGACCTCGAACATCTGTACCGCTCAGGTTCTGCTGGCCATCGTCGCCGCGATGTACGCCAGCTACCACGGTGCAGACGGACTGCGCGCCATCGCAACTCGAGTGAACGCGCAGGCTCGGACCGTCGCGGCAGGTCTGCGGGAGGCAGGCATCGAGGTGATGCACACCGAGTTCTTCGACACCGTCCTCGCAGCGGTCCCGGGTAAGGCTCAGGCGGTTGTCGACGATGCCAAGCAGCGCGGCATCAATGTGCGACTGGTCGATGCCGGCCACGTGGCCATCGCATGCGACGAGGCTACGACGCCAGAGCACATCGTGAGCGTGCTCTCCGCATTCGGTGCAGAACTCGCGGGTATCGGGGCAGAGTCGCTGCCGGCGACCATGACCCGCACCTCGGAGTACCTCACCCACCCGGCATTCACCCGGTACCGCACCGAGACGGCCATGCTTCGTTACCTGCGTGCGCTGTCCGACAAGGACATCGCGCTCGATCGAAGCATGATTCCGTTGGGTTCGTGCACGATGAAGCTGAACGCCACCGCGGAGATGGAGTCCATCACCTGGCCGCAGTTCGCCCGTCAGCACCCCTTCGCTCCGTCCTCGGACGTGCCCGGTCTGCTGCGGGTGATCGCCGACCTGGAACGGTGGCTCGTCGACATCACCGGTTACGACGCTGTCAGCCTGCAGCCGAACGCGGGAAGCCAGGGTGAGTACGCGGGACTTCTCGCCATTCGTCGTTACCACGTCGGCAACGGCGATACCGAACGCACCGTGTGCCTGATCCCGTCGAGCGCGCACGGCACCAACGCGGCCTCGGCCGTGATGGTGGGCATGCGCGTCGTGGTCGTGGCCTGCCGCCCCAACGGTGACGTCGATGTCGACGACCTGCGCGCCAAGATCGCCGAGCACGCCGACACCCTCGCCGCGATCATGATCACCTACCCCTCCACCCACGGCGTCTACGAGCACGAGATCTCCGAGATCTGTGCAGCGGTTCACGACGCAGGTGGTCAGGTGTACGTCGACGGTGCCAACCTCAACGCTCTCGTCGGACTGGCGCGTCCGGGCCGGTTCGGTGGCGACGTCAGCCATCTCAATCTGCACAAGACGTTCTGCATCCCACACGGCGGCGGCGGACCAGGCGTGGGGCCCATCGGTGTTCGGTCGCACCTGCAGCCCTACCTGCCCGGTCACCCACTGGCCCCGCAACTTGGTTCGGGACCGACCGTGTCCGGAGCCCCGTACGGCAGCGCGTCGATCCTGACGATCACCTGGGCGTACATCGCCATGATGGGCGCGACGGGACTCCGGCAGGCGACGCTGACGGCGATCGCGTCGGCCAACTACATCGCCCGCCGCCTCGACGAGTACTTCCCGGTGCTGTACACCGGCGACAACGGCATGGTTGCCCACGAGTGCATTCTCGATCTGCGAGGTTTGACCAAGGACACCGGAGTCACCGTCGACGACGTTGCGAAACGGTTGGCGGACTACGGCTTCCACGCGCCGACGATGAGCTTTCCGGTGCCGGGAACTCTGATGGTCGAGCCGACCGAGAGCGAGAACCTCGAGGAGATCGACGCGTTCTGCGATGCGATGATCGCCATCAGGCGAGAGATCGATCGCGTCGGATCGGGCGAATGGACGGCCGAAGACAATCCACTGCGCGGGGCGCCCCACACGGCGCGATGCCTGGTTGCCGAGTGGGATCACCCGTATTCACGGGAACTCGCTGCCTACCCGGCGGGCTACGATCGTCCGAAGGTATGGCCCGCGGTGCGACGCATCGACGGTGCGCACGGTGATCGCAATCTGGTGTGCTCGTGCCCGCCGATCGAGGCGTTCGCCTGAGCCGAGAACAGAGCCCGCCACGTCGACGTGGCGGGCTCTGTCGGACTCGCGTCGGAGGCTTCTAGCCCCGGGTGAGTTCGAGCATCGCGATCTCGGGCGGAGCAGCGACGCGGACCGGTGGACCCCACGCGCCCGCACCCCTGGTGGTGTACAGAGTGGTGTTGCCGATCGTGTCCAGCCCTTCGACACTGGGCTGTTGTAGCGGCACCAGATAACGGATCGGCCAGATCTGACCCCCATGCGTGTGCCCGGACACCTGCATGTCGACTCCGAGGTCCGATGCCTCCACCGCCTGCAACGGCTGATGTGCCATCAACAGCACGAATCGATCGGGGTCGATCCCGTCCAATGCCGCGGCGAGATCGGGTTCGTACGGTGCCGGTGCCGTGGCGTCGTTGATGCCGGCGATATCGATGGCAGCGTCGCCACGAGTGATCGTCGTGCGTTCGTCGCGCAGCACATCGATGCCGAGCGTCGACCAGAAGTCGAGCCATTCGCCGCCGTCGCCCGCATAGAACTCGTGGTTGCCGCTGACGGCGAACACACCGAGCGGGGCGTCGAGGTCGCGGAGCGGCTCGAGGTCTTCGCCCACCAGAGCAACCGTGCCGTCGATGAGATCGCCGTCGAGCAGCACGACATCCGGATTCTGGGCGTTGATCGAATCGACGACCTTCCGCACGAACCCCGCACCGCGGGAAGGGCCGGCGTGAAGGTCGGACACCAATGCCACTCGGACGCCGTCGAATTCGGTCGGTAACCGGTCGAGTGCGACGTCGGTGTTCGTCGCACGCGGAGTTGCCGCCTCGACGAGTCCGTACCCCACTGCGATCACGCTGACCAGTGCCACCACAGCGGAGCCGATCCTCGACACACGCAGACGGACCGCAGACGAATCGCGGTGCCTCGCAGCGAAGACCACTCTCACGACGGTGCAGATCACGGCCACCAGCAGAGTTCCCAGGAACAGGTAGAGCACTACGGCGAGCCAACTGAGTCCGACGAACGCCGGACCTCGTGCCCAGGACGGATCGAACTCCGAGCCGCTGCCGAAGCCGATCACCGCGCCCAGCCAGAGGAGCACCAGCACGGCATCGACAGCCAGTTTGGGACGTGTCGGCATCCTGGTGACGGACAGAAATCGCCAGTGGAGAAACAGAGTGACGAGGAGTAAGAAGACGCCGACAAAAAGTACACGAGACATGTTCTAGTACAGCAACTTTCCGAGTCGATCGATGAGGTCTGGCGAATCCGATGTCGATACTGCTTCCACAGTGCCGCCGGTTCGGGCGGCGATGTCGTCGAACGCGGAGGCATCGGAGTTGTCCCCGATCCGCACGATGTTCACCGCGACCGGACGCGCCGGATCGGCCGCGGCGGTCAGGTCGGTGAGCAGATCCTGCGTGGACAGGGGCGAGTCGTCCGGGCCGTCGGTTATCAGCACGACGGAATTGACGCGGCCGGGAACGTATCCGGCCACGGCGTCGAGATACGCGACCAGTACGGACGCGTAGGTGAACGACCCGGTTGCCGGCGTCAACGTCGCCGCGGTGGTGGAGAGTGCAGCGCGTCTGGGAGTAGTTCCTACCGGAACCGTCATCGGACCGGTCGAGACATCCACTCGGAAAGGCAGCGAGTTGCCCAGGTCCTCGCTGAAGCTCCACAGACCCAGCTCGGTGGCGTCGGGCACTCGCTGGAACTGCTCGTCGAGGGCGCGAACGGTGTTCTGCAGCCGAGTCGCACTACCTTCGGTCGTGCCCATCGACTCGGATACGTCGAGCAGTACCGTGGCGCGGCGCGGCAGGACCGGATTTCGCAGCACGGCCAGCAGTGCGTCGGCAACCGGTCCGGAAGGGGCAGCGACGACGTCCGGGTTCACCGTCTCGCCGACGCCGAAGCCCGTATCCGTGAGCAATTGCGCGCCGTCCGGCTGCCGGACGAAATCGACGAACGCGGCGGCAGCCCGGGTCGATGTCTCGTCACCGGAGAGGACAGCCGCGGGATGATCGGCAACGGGGGTGGGACCCTGAGGCTCGACGGCGGTCAACGTCGACGAATCGGTCGATGCCAGCTGCTGCTGGGTGACCGGAACCGCGTGGATGGGGGCGTCGGGGCCGGACGCGTTCTCCAGGGCCGCGAGTGCGTCGTAGGTGGTGGCCGCAGAGGTTGCCGATGCCCCGGTATCGGTGAGAGCCAGCTCCGATACCGCCGAGATCAGTTCTCTCGACGAGACCTGATCGACGGTCAGAGCGGTGGCCGGATCACCGCGTACCCCGGCAGCGATCGCTGCTACCGCGAGTGTGGTTGCGCCGGTATCGGATCCGGTCGGCAGCGCGAGGCGGAGTGCGCCCCATTCTCCGAGTCCGAGGGCCTGCGGGTCACGTTGCAGTCGGACCAGATCCGCCCAGCTCGCTCCGGCAGCGGTCAGAGCGTCGGCCACGGCGGGCGGTGTCGCGAGTACGACCGGACTCGACGCGAGTGGCCGCGGGGTGCCGTCGATGGTTCCGCGGTCTGTCACGGCTTCGACGTCGCCCGACGACTGAGGTATCCAGAGTCCTGGCCGAGCACCGAGTGCTCCGACGTCCCAGTTGTCGATACCGGCATTCAAGGCCGTCCGCACGGCATCGGAGGCGGTGGCTCGAACCTGCACTGTCACACAGTGATCCCGCACGACCGGTGCGGTGTCGTTGAACCGAGCAGCCAGCTGTTCGACAGGTCCGGAGATGTCGGGATCGGCGGCGACAGTGAGCACCGCCGATCCCTCCACACATGTGTCGGCAGCTTCGATCCCCTGATCGGAAATGCGATCACGCAGTTGGAACCACCCGAACACGGCCGCAACGACGACCGCGATCGCGATAACGACGATCACGGGTCCGGCGGCTATCGAACGCCCGCGCCCTGTGTTCCGATGTTCACCCACGTGATCGCAAGACCGTCAGGCGTTGACGGACTTGTACTCCCGTCGGCGACGATGCAGGATCGGCTCGGTGTAGCCGTTGGGCTGGCTGGTGCCCTGGAAGATCAGGTCGCTTGCAGCCTGGAAGGCGATGTTGGTGTCGAAGTCGGGAGCCAACGGCTTGTACGTCGGGTCGGATTCGTTCTGTCGGTCCACCACCGGGGCCATCCGCTTCAGCGACTCGCGCACCTGGTCTTCGGTGACGATGCCGTGGCGCAGCCAGTTCGCGATGAACTGACTCGAAATGCGTAGCGTCGCACGGTCTTCCATCAATGCGATGTCGTTGATGTCGGGAACCTTCGAGCACCCGACGCCGTGGTCGATCCAGCGCACCACGTAGCCCAGAATCGATTGCGAGTTGTTGTCGAGCTCGTTCTGCTTCTCCTCGTCGGTCCAGTCCGTGGACGGCGCGAGAGGGATTTCGAGGATGTCGTCGACGGTGGCGCGCTTGGCCTGTGCGATCTCGTGCTGACGGGCGAACACATCGACCTTGTGATAGTGCAAGGCGTGCAAGGTCGCTGCGGTGGGCGAGGGAACCCATGCGGTGTTGGCACCGGCCTTGGGGTGGCCGATCTTCTGCTCGAGCATGTCGTGCATCAGGTCCGGCATGGCCCACATGCCCTTACCGATCTGCGCCTTGCCCTCGAGGCCTGCGGCGAGGCCGGTGTCGACGTTGAAGTCCTCGTAGGCAGCGATCCACTTCTCGCCCTTCATCGCTCCCTTACGGACGACGGGACCAGCCTCCATCGAGGTGTGGATCTCGTCGCCGGTGCGGTCGAGGAAGCCGGTGTTGATGAACACGACCCGCTCCGAGGCGGCCTGGATGCACGCCTTGAGGTTGACCGTCGTGCGGCGTTCCTCGTCCATGATGCCGACCTTGAGCGTGTTGGCCGGCAGTGAGAGAACCTGTTCGACTCGGCCGAACAGCTCTGCGGTGAAGGCGACCTCGTCCGGTCCGTGCATCTTGGGCTTGACGATGTACAGCGAACCGGTGCGCGAGTTGGACAGCACGTTGTCGGAGGTCAGCGAGTGCATGCCGGCCAACGAGGTGAACAGAGCGTCGAGAATCCCCTCCGGCACCTCGTTTCCGTCGGCGTCGAGAATCGCGTCGGACGTCATCAGATGGCCGACGTTGCGGACGAACAGCAGCGAGCGTCCGTGCAGCGTCAGTTCCGAACCGTCGACCGAGGTGTAGGTGCGGTCCTTGTTCATCGCGCGAGTGAAGGTCTTGCCGCCCTTGGCGACTTCCTCGGTGAGATCGCCCTTCATCAGACCGAGCCAGTTGCGGTAACCCAGCACTTTGTCGTCCGCATCGACTGCGGCGACGGAGTCCTCGAAGTCCATGATGGTGGTGACAGCCGACTCGAGCAGGACGTCCTTGACACCTGCGCCGTCGGTCTTGCCGATCGGGCTCTCGGGATCGATCTGGATCTCGAAGTGCAAGCCGTTGTGCACGAACAGGATCGCCGACGGCGCGTCCGGGGTGCCCTGGTAACCGAGCAGTTGCGACGGTTCCTTCAGGCCGACCGTGTTCCCGTCGGCCAAGGTCACCGTCAACGACGCCGCGTCGACGACATATCCGGTGGTACCGACGTGTGAGCCGGAACTCAGGGGCAGCGCCTCGTCCAGGAAGTCACGTGCGAAGGCGATGACCTTGTCGCCGCGGACCCTGTTGTAACTCGAGCCTTTCTCGGCTCCGTCGGTCTCGGGAATGGCGTCGGTTCCGTAGAGCGCGTCGTACAGCGAGCCCCACCGGGCGTTGGAGGCGTTGATGGCGAACCGAGCGTTGAGCACCGGCACCACGAGCTGCGGGCCGGCCGTCGTGGTGATCTCGGTGTCGACACCGGAGGTGCTGATCTGGAAGTCGGCCGGCTCGTCGAGCAGGTAGCCGATCTCCTTCAGGAATGCTTTGTAGGCGGCGCGGTCGTAGTTCGGGCCCGCATGCTCACCGTGCCAGGCATCCACCTTGCCCTGGATCTCGTCGCGGACAGCCAACAGTGATTTGTTCTTGGGAGCGAGATCGGCGATCACCGACGCGGCACCGGTCCAGAAGGCATCCGAATCTACGTCGGTACCCGGCAGCGCCTCCTTCTCGACGAAATCGAATAGGACCTTGGCGACCTGAAGTCCACCAGCCTGCACACGATCGGTCATGAATTCCTCACTCTTTCCGGTCACGGACACCGGTCACCGGTGTCCCCACGACAACGCTGTCGATGTTACTCGGCGGTAGGTCCGACGCCGAACTCGCCGCCGATCAGTAAATTCTGGCATCGAGCGATCAACGCCGAGCGTAGAGGTGCCGCTTCGCTGGACAATTCCCCCTGCGCGCGCACGTATTCTGCTCGACCGGCCGCGGTCTCGATCCGAATGGGTTCGAGGTCGTAGTCGCTCAAGTCGTACGGACTCGCCCGCATGTCGATCGTTCGGGCATGCAGAGCGAGCTCGAAGCAGTCGGTGAGGAACTCGGAATCGATCAGCGGCCCCAACTTGTAGCACCACTTGTACAAATCCATCGAGGCATGAATGCAGCCGGGTTGTTCGGATGTCAGACGCGACTCCGAGGACAGCGCGAGAGCATTGCGCGGCGCGGCATCGGGGGTGAAGAACCGAAAGGCGTCGTAGTGGGTGCACCGCAACGTCATCGAATCGACCACGGCATCGGTCCCGTCGTGTCCGAGCCGCAGCGGCACCTGCTCGTGCCGTTGCGCCGAGGTGCCCCCGCGGTAGACCATCGCCCACTCGTGCAGTCCGAAGCAGCCGAGAACGGGTGGTCGCTCTCGGGTGGCAGCGAGCAGTCCGAGGGTGAATTCGATGCTCGATCGGCGTCGCTCCACCAGGTCCGATCGCACTCGGTAGCCCGGTCCGTCGTCGGTGTCCACGTGTTCGTAGGACGCGAACTCCGCGAAATCTCGCGCACGTTCACCGGTGAGGACGATGCCGTGACCGGGATTCCACCGGCGCAGCTGGCCCGGGCGGTGACTGTAGTAAGTGAACAGGAAATCGAGCACAGGATGAACGCCGCCGTGGCCCCGATCGGTGAGATAGTCGCCGACGAGGTTCTCCACCCGTGCCGCGTGCGCGGCGCGCCGAGTGGTCCACTCCGCCTCGGTCAGCAACGTCGAGCCGTGCATTCACGCGTTCCGTGGGGGAGCGGTCACGGACTCGACGCTCGGCGAGGATTGACCCGGGCGAGGACCGGCCACCCGGTGCGTACCGTCGCGAACCGTGCCGACGAATTCCTCGACCAGGTCCTCGAGCGCGACGATGCCGACCGTGGCACCCGTCGCGTCGTGTACGGCACCCAGATGGCTGCTGGCACGACGCAGCTTGGTGAGGGCGTCGTCGAGCACCGTGTCGATGGAGACCATTGGCAGGGCCCGCACATCGCTGCGGGGAATGACCGTGTCCGGTCCCGCCGCTTCGTCGGCCATGTCGTCGAGTACGTCCTTGAGATGCAGGTAGCCGACGAGCGCGCCCGAGGCGTCGCGCACTGGATAACGGGAGAATCCGGTTTCGATGACAGCGCGTTCGACGGAGCCGAGAGTGGGTCCGAGGGTGTGATCGGGCCCGGACAGCTCGATGCTGCGAACCTGCTGGGAAGGAATCAGAACCTCACCCACCGTTCGCCCGGACGTCTCGAGCGCCTGCCGCAGCCTGCGATGTTCCTCGGCATCGATCAATCCCTCGGATCGCGATTCGCCGATCATCTGCGACAACTCGACCGCCGAGACCGAAGAACTCAGCTCGTCCTTCGGCTCGATACGCAGCAGCCGAAGGGTCAGGTTGGCGCACAGGTTGTAGAACGAGATCAGCGGCCGCGCCACCTTGATGAACAGGAGATGGATCGGCACCAGAATCATGGCGGTGCTTTCCGGACCCGCGATCGCGATGTTCTTGGGCACCATCTCGCCGACCAGAATGTGCAGAACGACCACGAGGGTCAACGCGATGGCGAAGGCGATCGGGTGCAGGAACGACTCGGGAATGCCGACCGCTTCGAGCGGAACCTCGATCAAGTGTGCCACCGCAGGCTCGGCCACACGACCGAGAAGAATCGAGCAGATCGTGATGCCGAGCTGGGCGGCGGCAAGCATCTGCGAGAGGTTCTGACCGGCCTCGATGACGCTCTGGGCACGCTTCTTGCCCTGTGCAAGTAGCGCCTCCAGGCGATCGCGGCGGGCCGAGATCAGGGCGAACTCGGCACCGACGAAGAACGCGTTACCGGCGAGCAGCAGAACGGCGAGAGCGACTCCGAAGACATCACCCATCGATCTCACCTTCCGATCTCATCCGAGCCACAGCCGCCGCGTCGACGGGCAGGAGCACCACCCGGTCGATGCGACGACCGTCCATCCGAATCACTCGTGCCACCCATCCGCCGTCCCGTTCCAGCGGATCCTCGTTCGCCGGGGGAGGCAGCAGAACTGCGTCCCCCTCGCTCGGGATCCGACCCAACTCCGTCAGGACCAATCCACCGATGGTTTCGTACTCGCCCTCGGGCGCGGAATATCCGGTGGCCGACGCGACCTCGTCGATGCGCAGCAGTCCGGCGCAGTCCCAGCCGTCTCCCGAGCGGGCGACATCGAGCTCCGGCTCGTCGTGTTCGTCGCGCACATCACCGACGATCTCCTCGATCAGATCCTCCATCGTGACCATGCCCGCTGTGCCGCCGTACTCGTCGACGACGAGCGCGACCTGCATACCGTCGGCGCGTACCCGTTCCATCACCGCGTCACCGTCGAGGCTGGACGGTACGACGGGAACGTCGCGCGCAAGGGACTCGACCGTCGTCGTGCGACGGTTCGCTCCCGCAACGGTGAACGCATGCTTGATGTGGACGACGCCGACGGTGTCGTCCAGGTCGCCGTCGACCACCGGAAAACGCGAGAATCCGGTGCGTGCAGCCGTTTCGATCAGATCGGCCACGGTTGCGTCCGTGGCGAGCGTTTCGATCTTGACTCGCGGCGTCATCAGCTCCTCTGCCGTGCGGTCGCCGAACTGCAACGAGCGATCCACCAGTCGGGCGGTGTTCTCGTCGATCGATCCCTGCCTCGCCGACGTGCGAACCAACGAACCCAGTTCCTGCGGAGAACGCGCGGATCTCAGCTCCTCGGCCGGCTCGATGCCGAGTCGGCGTACCAGCCAGTTGGCCGAGCCGTTGAGACCGTTGATGGCCCACTTGAAGATCAGCGAGAACCCGGCCATCGCACCGGCGGTGACACGAGCGGTCGACATCGGTTTCGCGATGGCGATGTTCTTCGGGACCAGCTCACCGAAAATCATCGAGAACGACGTGGCCAGGATCAGCGCCACCGCCAGAGAGATGCCGGCCGACAGGGTCTCGGAGGCACCGAGCGCGTCGGCCACCGGCCGAATGAAGCCGGCCAGTACCGGTTCGGCCAGATATCCGGTGATCAGTGTCGTGATGGTGATGCCGAGCTGCGCGCCGGACAGCTGAAAGGACAGCGTCTTGTGGGCGTGCAGAACCTGGCGCGAGCGCAGGTCTCCGTTCTCGGCCTGTGACTCGACCGCGCTGCGTTCGAGAGCAGTGAGGGAGAACTCGGCAGCGACGAACAGCGCGGTGCCTGCAGTCAGGGCGACGAAACCCAGCAGGCTGACGATGGTGATGATGGTTGCCACGGCTCAGCGCCGCCGAAGTTGAGACAGGAGTACGGCACCGCCGGAATGCACGTGGCTGTCGAATCTGGTGTCGCCGGGTTTCTCTCCCGGCTCGATAGAGGATCCCTCCGAAGTGGAACCGTCGTCGTGCTGCTCTGCAGTTGCCGAAACGGCAACCGAAATAGTGGGTGCCTCGGGCACCTGATTCCCTTCTGTCGGTTCGCGTTGCGGTCCCACTCGCCGTGGATCCGACCGCTCGGCCGGCCATGGAGAATCGAATGCTCGATTTTTGATGGCCGGCCCGCGCGAACTGCTGTGTCTGCTGTAGGAGAGTCTAACCGTGCGTGCCCGTCACCACCCGGAGGGCAGGGGCCGTCCCTCGGCGAATCCGGCCGCGGACTGAACTCCCAGAACTGCTCGTTCGGCCAACTCCGGGAGGGAACGGGCTCCGGCATACGTGCAGGTGCTGCGAACTCCGGCGCAGATGTGGTCGATCAGATCCTCGACACCGGGCCGATCGGGATCGAGGCGCATCCGAGAACTGGAGATTCCTTCCTCGAACAAGGCCTTGCGAGCCCGGTCGAACGCTCCGTCGGTGGCGGTACGGGCGGCAACGGCTCGCTTGGACGCCATGCCGAAGCTCTCTTTGTACCGATTGCCGGACGCGTCGACACGCAGGTCACCGGGGGACTCGTAGGTGCCGGCGAACCACGACCCGATCATGACGTTCGCAGCACCGGCAGCCAGTGCCAACGCAACGTCACGCGGGTGGCGCACACCGCCGTCGGCCCACACCGAAGCACCGAGTTCGGCTGCAGCAGCGGAACAATCGGCGACAGCCGAGAACTGCGGGCGCCCGACGCCGGTCATCATTCGTGTCGTGCACATCGCTCCTGGACCGACGCCGACCTTGACGATGTCCGCGCCCGCCTGCACCAGATCGCGCGTGCCCTGGGCAGACACCACGTTGCCGGCCGCCAGGGGAACGCCGAGATCGAGTGAGCGCACAGCAGCGAGGGCTTCGAGCATCTTCTCCTGATGCCCGTGAGCGGTGTCCATCACGAGCACGTCGGCACCGGCCTCGACCAGCGCAGTCGCCTTCTCCGCCACGTTGCCGTTGATGCCGACGGCCGCCGCGATTCTCAGCCGCCCCGACGCATCGACTGCAGGTGCGTAGATACCGGTCCGAACCGCGCCGGTCCTGGTCACGACACCCGCCAGCGTGCCGTCGTCCTCGACGACGACGGCGAGGTGTGCATGTGCTGCCTCGATCTGCTCGAACACTTCCTTGGGGGACGCATGGCGGGGGACGCGGACGAAGTCGGTAGACGCCACGGAACTGAGCCGGGCGAATCGGTCGACGTCGGTGCAGGCGCTCTCGGTGACGACTCCGATGGGCTTGCCGTGTTCGACGATGACGACCGATCCGTGTGCGCGCTTGTGCACCAGCGCCAATGCGTCGGACACGGACGCATTGGGGCCGAGGACGACAGGTGTGTCCGCGATCAGGTCACGACTCTTGACGAATGCGACGGTCTCGGCGACGGCCTCGGTGGGGAGGTCCTGCGGGATCACGGCGATCGCTCCGCGGCGTGCGACGGTCTCGGCCATCCGCCGGCCCGACACAGCGGTCATGTTGGACACCACGATCGGGATCGTCGTTCCCGAGCCGTCGACCGTACCGAGGTCGACATCGAACCGCGACGTGACGTCGGTTCGGCTGGGGACGAGGAAGACATCGTCGTAGGTGAGGTCGTAGGGCGGATGATGACCATCGAGGAACTGCACGTTGATCGAGACTACCGGTCGGGCGCAGCCGACGGTGCCGACGCCCCGGCCACCGACTCCGATTCGATGCGCGTCGACGCCTGGGTCCGCGACAGCAGAATCGTCGTGACGAGCATGACGGACACCGCCACGGCAATGGTGGGGAGTGCAGCCCCCTCGGTTCTGATTCGCTCGTCCAGGACCGTGATGCCGATGAACGCCGCACCGAGAGGCTCGCCGATCGTGACGGCCGGCAGTGACGCCGACAGCGGCCCGACCTGAAATGCGCGCTGTTGCAGATAGAACCCGATGACTCCTGATCCCACCAGCGCGTAGGTCTGCCAGGCACCCAGTGCTCCGAGCAGGTCGCTCTCGACGAGATCGGTGACGAACTTCGTCAGAGCCGCAGCCAGACCGAACAGCAGACCTCCCGCAGCCCCGAGCAGCAGAGCTCGCGCGCCGGGATTGCTCACCAGCAGCCCGACCACGGCAGCGTTGCCGATCACCACAGCGGCGCAGATCAGCGGCACGATCCAGTCGGAGAGAGGGGCGTCGGCAGTGCCCTCACTGGGATCACCGACGACGATGAACACCGCAAGGGCGGCGGCCAGAAGGACAGCGAGCGCCCATGTGGAACCAGGCAATACACGGCCCGCCAGTTTCGCCGACATCGGGAGTGCGAACAGCAGGGCAGTCACGAGCAAGGGCTGCACGACGAGAACGGAACCGACCCAGAGCGCAGCGATCTGCACCGCAAAGCCGCCCCCGTCACCGAGTACGCCCACCCACCATCGCGGACTACGGATCAGCGCCGAGAACAAGGACGTCCCCTCGGGAACCGAGGCTGCGGCGCTCTGCTGCGCCACCGACGCGCAGGCGAACAGGAATGAAGACACCAGGGCGAGCGCGACAGACAGCCACGAGGCGGTCACCCGCGTCGTCCTCTGCTTCCGCCCCGCCTGCCCCCGGTCCGGCCGCTCCGCTCGTGGCGGACGGAGCCTGCGCCGCGCCGTGAACCGCGCGGCGGCGGTGGTTCCGCTGCCTGCGGCGGCAACGGCCGGCCGATAGGGGTACGCGCGCCGGTCAATCGACGCCAGGAGGTGGGATCGGTCTCGGTATCGACCACCGTTGCCGAGACACCGGCATCGTCGGCCATGGCGCACACGTGCTCGACCTGTTCGTCGGTTGCCAGCGTCACGACGATTCCGCTGGCACCGGCGCGTGCAGTTCGGCCTGCGCGATGCACGTAGTCCTTGGAGTCGAGCGGAGGGTCGACGTGCACCACGAGGGTGACGTCGTCGACGTGTACCCCCCTGGCTGCGACGTCGGTTGCGATCAGTGCAGTCGATTCGCCGTCCCCGAAAGTGGCGAGCGAACGTGTTCGATGCGCCTGAGTCTTGTTGCCGTGCAACGACGATACCGGTACACCCAGCCGTCGACAGTCATCGGTGAGTCGATCGACCGCATGGGTCGTGCGGACGAACAACAACGTGCGACCGTCTCTGTTGGCAAGTGCGGCCGCCACGTCGGTCTTGCGTGCAGCGTCGATCCTGAACACGTAGTGCGCAATGTCGGGCTCACTGACCGACTCCGCTGTGGAATGCTCGGCCGGATCGGTCAGGAACTTCTCGACCAGACGGTCGACGTCCTCGTCCAGGGTCGCCGAGAACAGCAACCGCTGGCCGACGGCCGGTGTCGCGCCGAGAAGCGACTCGATCTGAGGCAGAAATCCCATGTCGACCATGCGATCCGCCTCGTCGATCACCGTCACCTCCACGCGATCCAGAGCGATCGAACGTCGCTCGAGCAGATCGTTGAGACGACCGGGGGTGGCGACAACGATGTCGATTCCGCGCTGAATCTCTCGGACGTTGCGCTCGAGCGGAACCCCGCCGACCACACCGACGCTGCGCAGGCCGAACGTCGCACCGTGGACGTCGAGGACTTCGTGGATCTGGAGCGCCAATTCACGAGTGGGTGCCAATACCAGTCCGCGCGGTGCACCGGGCTCGCTGCGACGGCCGGCAAGCCGAACGAGAAGCGGGAGTCCGAACGCCAGCGTTTTCCCCGACCCGGTCGGAGCACGTCCGAGTACGTCGCGACCGGCAAGCGCATCGGGCAGGGTTGCGGACTGGATCGGAAACGGCTCGGAGACACCCGCTTTCCTGAGCGAGTGGACGAGAACCACAGGCAGTCCCAGGTCTGCGAACGATCGAACGGATTGACCCGGCATGGCTGTGACCCTACCGCTGCGTCGATCACGCGTCGGAATCTTCTTGTCGGTACCCGACGCGATACTCCGTGTAGAACGCACGTTCGAGTCGCGTTCGACATCGCGATTGCCGAGGGGGCGATCGCACGCAGAGGGTGGGGGAGCTATGTGCAAGATGTGTCAAGGCTTCGGCGTCGACGAGTACATCGGTGACGTCAGGCGCACCATGGAGCAATTCGGGTGGGCTCTGCAGTACGTGGAATCCGAGGTCGACCGGGAGGGTATCCACCCGGCGTTCTGTTACACCGTCGGCCTCACCGACTTCGGGAGTCCGGAAATAGTCCTGACGGGGCGTGGGCCGACCGAGTCCTCTCGAATACTGAACGCGCTCGGCGCGTCGGTGGCTTCGGGGATGCTGGAACTCGAAGCCGGAATCGGTTGCTCAGCAGCAGGATTCGAGTTGTTCACGATCGATGTACCGGAATGTGCAGACATCCTGTACACGGCATCCGACGTGTACGGCAAGGGCTGCTTCAGCGCCGTGCAGGCGGTGTGGATGGATCTGGAAGGTTCGTTGCCCTGGGAGGGCATTCCGTCGACGGTGGTCCAACCGGTCCTCGGGCCGGTGCCCATCTGACCGAATTCCCGGTGGTGCATCGGGGGCGCTGCGTACTGCACGCAGCGCCCCCGATGGACAACGGTGGGTCAGGCTTCGACCTCGGAACGATCGCCACTCCACAGAGTGTGGAACTTGCCTTCCGAGTCGGTTCGCTCGTAGGTGTGCGCCCCGAAGAAGTCCCGCTGTCCCTGCGTCAGAGCGGCCGGTAGACGCTCTGCCCGCAATGCGTCGTAGTAGGAGAGCGAGGACGCGAACGCCGGCACCGGAATGCCCAGCGAGGCCGCGGTGATGACGACCCGGCGCCAGCTGTCGATGGCGTTCTCGATGGCATCACGAAAGTACGGAGCCAGGATCAGGCTGGGAAGTTCGGCGTTGTCCTCGTATGCATCCTTGATGCGATCGAGGAACCGAGCGCGGATGATGCACCCACCACGCCAGATGGTGGCGAGGTCACCGGGGTGCAAGTTCCAGTCGTATTCTGCACTGCCCGCCGCGATCTGGTCGAAGCCCTGCGCATAGGCGACGATCTTCGATGCGTACAGAGCCCGGCTGATGTCGTGTGTGAACTGCTCCGCGTCGGTGGGCTTGTCGGCAAGCGATCCCGAAGCGAGTCCGACGGCTGCCTTGCGCTGAGCCCGTGACCCCGACAGCGCCCGAGCGAACACCGCCTCGGCGATGCCGGTGACGGGAACACCCAGATCCAGGGCCGCCTTGACGGTCCACCGGCCGGTGCCCTTCTGTTCCGCAGCGTCGACGATCACATCGACGAGAGGCTGACCGGTCTTGGCGTCGACCTGGCGGAGCACCTCGGCGGTGATCTCGACGAGGTAGCTCTCGAGGTCCCCGTTGTTCCACTCGGTGAACACGTCTGCCACCTGGGCAGGCGTGTAGCCGAGGGCGTCGCGGAACAGGTTGTATGCCTCGCCGATGAGCTGCATGTCGGCGTACTCGATGCCGTTGTGCACCATCTTGACGAAGTGGCCGGAGCCGTCGGGGCCGATGTGGGTGCAGCACGGTGTGCCGTCGACCTGTGCCGCGATGGATTCCAGCAGCGGACCGAGTGCCTTGTAGGACTCGGCCGGACCACCCGGCATGATCGACGGGCCGTTGAGCGCGCCTTCTTCACCGCCCGAGATGCCGGCACCGACGAAGAGCAGCCCGCGCTCCTTCATGGCCGCCTCGCGGCGAATGGTGTCGGTGTAGAGAGCGTTGCCACCGTCGATGATGATGTCGCCCTCCTCCATCGCGCCTGCAAGCTCCTCGATCACCGCGTCGGTGGGGTCTCCTGCCTTGACCATGATGAGCACTCGGCGCGGCTTCGCGAGAGCGGCGACGAACTCTTCGATGGTTTCGGTGCGGATGAAGGTGCCTTCGGAGCCGTGCTCGGAAATCAAGGCATCGGTCTTGGCGACACTGCGGTTGTGCAATGCGACGGTGTGGCCGTGGTTCGCGAAGTTGCGGGCGATGTTGGAGCCCATGACGGCGAGTCCGGTGACTCCGATCTGAGCCAGTTCTGTCGGTTCTGCTTCTGAGGTCATACAGACAGCTTTCCCTGCCGAGCAATTTCGCGCGAGCCAACCCCCCGGGTCTGCGTCGAACCCAGTCCGACAGAACGACAACGGGTGCCGCATTCGCGAAGAATGCGGCACCCGTTGTTGCAGTTCCGGTCGGATCACGACCTCACGGTGACGAACCGATCAGTGGCTGCGAGCCGGACCGTCGAAACCGTCGTACGAACGGCGTTCCGTGCGGCTGCGGAAGCCTCCGGAGCGGTGCTCGTCCTGGCGGGGGCCGGACGCGGGACGACGGTTGTCGGAGCCACGGTACGAGCTCGAGTCGGAGCGACGCGGACGGTCTCCCTGGTAGCCCTCGCCGCTGCGCGGGTTGGAGCCCTGGTAGCCGCCGCCGCTGCGGGGATTGGAACCCTGGTAGCCCTCGCCACGCGGGTTCGAACCCTGGTAGCCGGTGCGGGGACGGTCTCCCTGGTAGCCCTCGCCGCTGCGCGGATTGGAGCCCTGGTAGCCGCCACTGCTGCGGGGGTTCGAGCCCTGGTAGCCGCCACTGCTGCGCGGGTTGGAGCCCTGGTATCCGCCGCCGCTGCGTGGGTTCGATCCCTGGTAGCCGGGACGGCTGTTCCGGTCACGGGGAGCGGACTCGGCGCGCAGGGGCTCACCGGTCGGCTTCTTCGCCCCGGTGATGCTGTTCAGCTCGGCCGAACCGGGCGAGACGTTGACGGCGGTGGCCTTGACGCCGGCCATACCGGTCAGACGCAGAACCTGACGACGCTGGTTGGGGAGCACGATCGCGACAACGGTGCCCTTTTCCCCGGCGCGTGCTGTGCGTCCTGCGCGGTGCAGGTAGTCCTTGTGGTCTGCGGGCGGGTCGACGTGAACGACCAGGTCGATACCGTCGACGTGGATTCCGCGAGCAGCGACGTCGGTGGCGACGAGAACGGGGGTACGGCCGTTCTTGAAGCGCTCGAGAACGCGGGTGCGCTGATTCTGTGCCTTGCCACCGTGGAGTGACTCCGCGGCGATACCGAGCGCACGCAGACGGTCGGTGATTCCGTCGCAGCCCAGCTTGGTACGCGCGAACATGATGGTGCGGCCGCCTTCGCGGGCACCGATCTCGGAGAGAACCAGATCCTTCTGACCCCGGTCGACCATGAGTACGTAGTGATCCATGGTCCGGACGCTGGCTTTGCCGTCCTGGGTGGAGTGCTCGACGTGATCGGGCAGGAACTGGCGAACCAGCGACTGAACCTCACGGTCGAGGGTTGCCGAGAACAGCATGCGCTGTCCGTCTGCCGGAGTGTCGGCGAGGACGGCACGCACCTCGGGCAGGAAGCCCATGTCGGCCATCTGATCGGCCTCGTCGAGGGCGGTGATCTCGATGGAGTCCAGGATGCAGGTGCCCTGACGAAGGTGATCGGCGAGGCGGCCGGGGGTGGCGACGAGAACGTCGACTCCGCGTCGGAGCTGCTCGACCTGCTTGTTGAACGGGGTGCCGCCGACGGCGGGCATGACTCGCAGGCCCTGCGCATTGGCGTAGGGAGCGAGAGATTCGACGACCTGGAAGGCGAGCTCGCGGGTGGGAACCAGCACCAGTGAACGCGGGCGCTTCGCGGCCGGTCGGTCGGTGTGCAGCGACAGTCGTTGCAGGATCGGCAGGCCGAAGGCAAGGGTCTTGCCCGAACCTGTCTGCGCGCGACCGAGGACGTTCTTGCCGGCGATCGCGTCGGGGAGCGCCTTCTCCTGGATGGGGGAGGGCACGGTGATCGAGTTGCGCGCCAATGCGGCGACGACTGCCTCGGGCAGTCCGAGATCGGCAAAGGTGAAGGCCGGTGCCGCTACGGGCGTCGGGACTGCCGTGGCGTCGGAAGTGGTGGAAACGGGTGTGTTGGAAACAGCGTGGGTCACGCAGTAAAGCCTCTCCGGATTACGGGCACGCCAATAAGCCCGAAGCTGAGAGCACCCGAAGAACCGGGAAACACGAAAAACAGCCAGAACACATTGATACGAGCCAGGGCACTGTCACCTGGCCATCAGAATGCAGCTGAGAACTGCATAAAGTGGGGCTGTTTGTGCCATTTCGATTGCTAGGTCGCGATGGCGACCGGTCTCTACTGTACGGGACGTATCGCGAATTGTTCGACTCGAGTAGATGTGACCTGTGCGACCCCGATCGCGTGCCGACTCACCCGACGAGCTTGCTCAGTTCCTCCAGCCACGGCATGGCGACGTAGATCGTGGGGAGAACGAGGATCACCACGGCCGCTGCGTAGGCAGCCGCGGCAATGCGTACATCGCTGCCCGGTCCGCTCAAGCGTTGAACACGGATCAGGGTGTGCGGTCCACCGGCCGCCATCGCACCACGCGGTGCGGTGGACCCGGCACACGTGACCAGTGCCCTGGCCAGCGGAGTGGGGCCGGTCACCTTGACCGCCGAATCGTCTGCGAGCAGCTCGACCAGCAATTGCACGCTGCCGAGGGCGGATTTGCTTCGGACGATCCGCGGAAACGCTTCGTTGACCGCGGTGAACGCCTCGAGGACCAGGTCGTGGCGGGCCCGAAGATGGGACCGCTCGTGACTGAGTATGGCGGTCACTTCTGCCTCGGAGAGGCTGGCCAGTGTTCCTCGACTGAGGACCACCCGCTGGCGCAGACCGGGCAAGCAGTACGCAATCGGTTCGGCCGCGTCGATCACTCGAATGTCGGCATCCCGAAGACCACGAAAAGGGTTCTCGCCCAAGTCACTTCGATCCAGGAGATCTACGAGTACGCGGTGCCTGGACCGGCGGCGGCGAGTTCTGATCGCTACCTGAACGACAGAGAACATCAGTTTGGCGCCGATACCGAGCGTGATCGCGAGGACGACGACGTAGAGGATCCACAGAGGGAGACCCAGTGCGTCGATCTCGTCGGTCGGGGCCGTCGTCGGACGGCCGTCCGGACCGGGAACCAACAGCAGTCCGCCGATGGCGAGGCCGGAGCTGAATGCAGAGAGAACAGCAGCGAGAGCAATCGCCTGCCACAGCACGAGGGCGGCGCGGGGTGACCGGTACGGCCACGTCGCCCGAGCGAGCACCGCTGGAACCGGCCCCGCCAGAATCAGCGCGAGTACCGCAAAAACCAGGGCAGTCGTCGAGTTCATGTCCTCACTTACTACGGCGAGCGTCAGTCCCTCGGACGGCTATCTCCAGCCGAAGGGGACTCTGTAGTCGATTGTGCCACTTCCAGCGCGGCAAGTGCCTCACGGAGTGCGGCGGCCTCGTCGGCCCCCACCTGCCCGACGAAGTGCACGAGAGCCGCTGCGCGTCCACCCGATGCCGGTGCCTGCGACAGAGCGTCGACCATGAGGCTTGCTACCAACTCGTCGCGGCCGTGCAACGGCGCGTACCGGTGTGCTCTGTCGTCGCGTTGCTGGACGACCAACTTCTTCTTCGCCAGCCGCTGCAGCACGGTCATCACCGTCGTGTACGCGAGTTCGCGATGCGTCGCAAGCGCCTCGTGGACCTGTCGAACGGTCTGGGGATCCGACGACTCCCACAGATGGTCCATCACTGCGCGCTCTAGTTCACCAAGACCAGCCATTCGTCCGAGTCTACGGCTACTCCGACGCTGATGCGTACTACTCGTAGTAGTACCGACCTGTCGGGTGGTGTGGGATCGGTCATAGTCGCTGCCGCCCGATTTCGGCGGGTCCCCACCGGCGAGGTGTCGTGGACGAATATTCTGACGACAGTTCGTGCCGCATCTCGGTCCGAATCCGTCAGACGAGCGGAGCTTCACGTGGATTGGTTCGATTCCCTTTCTTTGATCGACGGACCGTTACCTGTCATCGTCGCAGTGGCCGGAGTTCTGGGCGGTGTCTGGCTGCTCGTCTCTCGCTCGCGGCGATACATGACACGTGGGCTACCGATAGTGGCAACGGCGGCCGTTGTGGTCACCGTGATCGGTTACGTGGTCGTCGAAAAGGTGTGGCGACCGCTCCCGGATCCGATCGAGACGTCCATCTATGTCTGGATCGGGGTCGGCCTCGCGGCCCTGATCGCGGTGATCCCACGTTCGATGGCGGCGCACGGGGTTCTCGGTACGCTCGCGTCGTTGGTGGCGGCCGTGCTCGTCGTGGCAGTCTCTGCGCTGAACGTCAACCTGAAGTTCGACGCGTATCCGACCGTGGGTACTGCGCTGGGGGTGGAGTCCGCGACCCGCATTCAGTTCTCCGACGTTCCTCCAGCGGTTTCTCGAACCGTCACCGGAACGCCGCTCGATTCCGTCTGGACCGCACCAGCGGGAATGCCGTCCGCGGGTCGCCTCACCTCGGCTGCCATCCCTGCTACGGCATCGAACTTCTCTGCCCGAGACGCTCAGATATATCTTCCCCCTGCATATTTCTCGGATCCACGTCCTTTGCTGCCGGTACTCGTACTCCTCGCCGGGCAGCCGGGTGACCCGGAGGACTGGCTCAACGGCGGCAAGCTCGCCGAGACGATGGACAACTTCGCCCGCGACCACGCCGGCCTGGCACCGGTTGTGGTCGTGGCCGACGGCACCGGTTCGCCGATCGACAACCCGCTGTGTGTCGACTCTCCGCTCGGCAACGTCGACACGTACCTGTCGCGCGACGTACCGGACTGGATCGACAGTGCTCTTCAGGTCGATCCGGATCGCGCACAGTGGGCGATCGGTGGACTGTCCTACGGCGGAACGTGTTCCATCCAGATGGCGACGAATCATCCCGACGTCTATCCCACCTTCCTCGACCTGTCGGGTCAGACCGAGCCCAGTCTCGGCGACAGGGATCGCACCATCCGCGAGGCTTTCGGCGGAAATCCGGCAGCGTTTGCTGCCGTCAACCCACTCGACCTGCTGAAATCGCGTCAGTACCCCGATTCGGCCGGTATTTTCGTCGTGGGGTCGGACGACAACGACTACAAATCCGGTCAGCAGGAGATGTACAACGCTGCGAAGGCCGCCGGGATGGACGTGCAGTACGTGGAGGTACCGGGCGGGCACAGCTTCGCGGTGTGGTCGGAAGGGCTCCGCCGTGAGCTCCCATGGCTGGCAACGAGAACAGGGTTGATTTCGTGAACGTGACCGATCCGGAACGACCGTCTGCGGCGGACGCCGAACCACCCACGCACGCCGAACCGTCCTGGGTGTCCGAGCGCACGGAATCCCTGAGGTCGGGTGCGTCTGCAGTCATGCGCCAGCTTCGGCGGGTGTGGGCGCTCATCGTGTTCGGTGCCGTGGGAGCACCGGTGAGTTTCACCTTGCTCGCCCTCGTCTGGGTGATGGGCATCGTCGCTGCGGTCGTGGACAACCGGGGCGAGATGGACAAGTACTTCGCCGTGGGCATCATGCCGTTCGAGCACTGGCACCTGTGGACCCCGCTCACCTCGGGTCTGACGGCGCCCAACATCGCCGGTTGTGTGGTGGCCACAGTCGGGGTGCTGCTCGCCGCCGCACCGATCGAGCGCCGGATCGGATCCCGTCGCTTCGCCGTCGCAGCATTCGTGACGCAGGTGGCCGGCTCGCTGCTCGGTCTCGGTCTCGCGGCCCTGGCCAAGACCTTCGACGCGGACTGGGGCTTCCGGTTGCACGTCGGAACCGCTGTGGGCCCGACGACCTGGATCTTCGGCGTGGTCCTGGTCGCGACCTCGCGAATGGATACGTTGTGGCGCAGGCGAATCCGCGTCGGCGTGCTGGCCCTGCTGGTGACGTTGGCCTTGTTCGGTGGACACCTGCAGGACGTCGTTCGGCTCGCTGCGGCGGTGATCGGTCTGATCGTCGGACCATGGATCGTCGGGCGATCTGCCCGCGGACCTCGATTGGCGGGTACCCAACGCGAAGGTCGGGTGTTGGTTGCGCTGATCGTCGCCGCGAGTGCCCTCGGCCCGGTGCTGGCTGCCCTGAGTCCCAACGCTGTCGGGCCGTTCGCGGTACTTCGTGATGTAGTGCGGGGAGTGCCGTACACGGCGGCCGAGGTGCGCGAAATCTGCTCCGACGCGACCACCGACCCGGTCGAATGCCGTCGTGGTCTGCTCGATCTCAGACTCGGGGGAGTCGGCCCGACGATCCTGAGCATCATGCCGTCCTTGTTCCTGCTCGTGGTCAGTGACGGCCTACGTCGAGGCAGGCGTTTCGCGTGGGCGATGGCGGTGGTCTCGCAGGGAATTCTGCTCGCACTGTCGGTGGCCAACTTCGCAATCCGGTTCCTCGAGTCCGGTGACGATCAGTCCCTGTTCTACGGATTGGAATCGCCGACGGCGTACCGCACTGCGGTCCCGTTCCTGCTGCCACTGATCGTGCTGCTGGTCCTGGTCGTCACGCGCAAGTTCTTCGACGTCTCGGCACCTTCGGGTACCTACCGTCGATGGGCGGCCTCGGTGGTCGGAGTGGCGGTCGGACTCGCCCTGATCTACTCGATCGGTGGGTATCTGGCCCGCGACGGGTTCGCCGATTCGGCGTCCTTCGGCGGGTTACTGGCGGACTTCCCGCAACGATTGATTCCCCCGGTCTATCTGCAGTGGCTCGAACCCGCCCTGCTACCTCAGAGCACGCCGACGACCCTGCTCTTCGAGTGGACCGGCGTGGTGTTCTGGGTGGTGGTGTGCGTGCTCGCCGCCAGCACGTTCCTCACCCCGGTGTACGGCACCGAGACCGATGCCACCGAACGCGCGCGCGGATTGCTGATGTCGAGCAGCGGGTCTGCTCTGTCGTGGATGACGACCTGGCGCGGCAACAAGTACTGGTTCGGTCCGGACGGCCGTAGCTACGTCGCCTACCGAGTCATCTCCGGTGTGGCACTGACCACCGGCGATCCCGTCGGTCCACGGGAGTCCCTGCGGGACAACGTCGTCGACTTCGCGGAGTTCGCGTCGAGGAACGGATGGATTCCATGCTTCTACTCCGTCACCCCCGACGTCCGCCGCAGCACCGATTCCCTCGGCTGGGGCGGAATTCAGGTCGGTGAGGAAACGGTCCTCGACCTGGACGGAATTGCCTTCACCGGCAAACGATTCCAGGATGTGCGGACTGCACTGAACAGAGCGAAAAAAGCCGGCGTCGTCGCAGAGTGGATTCGTTTTCCTTCTGCTCCGCTGGCGATCACGGACCAGATCACTGCCATTTCGGAGGAGTGGGTCGCAGACAAGGGCATGCCCGAGATGGGCTTCACCCTCGGCGGTCTCGAGGAGGTCGACGACGAGAACGTGCGGTGCCTGATCGCCGTCGACGAGCAACGGACCGTGCACGGCGTGACCTCGTGGATGCCGGTCTACGAGGATGGAGTCATCGTCGGTTGGACGCTCGATTTCATGAGACGGCGATCCGAAGGGTTTCGACCCACGATGGAATTTCTCATCGCATCGGCCGCTCTGCTGCTCGAACAGGAGGGGGCCAGATTCCTCAGTCTCTCGGGAGCGCCCCTGGCCAAAGTCGACGAGAAGCAACCCGAACACGTGGCCAGTGCCGAGCAATCGACGCTGTCGGGACTGTTGGAGCGGCTGCTCGATGTCCTCGGAAGCACCCTCGAACCCGTCTACGGATTCCGTTCCTTGTTGGCGTTCAAATCGAAGTTCCAGCCTCGCTACGAACCGATGCACATGACCTTCGCGGATCCGGCCGCTCTGCCCAGTATCGGCAACGCGATCGGCCGCGCATATCTGCCGGACGTGTCGATCGGTCAGGGTGTCAAGCTGGTGCGCACCATGATCGAGCGGTGACGCCGGCTCGTCAGTTGGTGGTGAACGGTTCTGCAGCAGAACGGTGCAGTGACTTCACCGGCCCGCCGACCGACCCGTACACGTGCCGAGTGCCGATCGGAACGACGAGTGGGCGATCGGACATCGGGTCCTCGATCACGGCGGCTTCGAGGCCGAATACGTCGAGCAGAAGCTGCTCGGAAATGACGTCCTGCGGCCGACCCGAGGTGACGATCTGTCCCTGCTTCATCACGATCAACCGGTCGCTGTAGCGAATTGCCAAGTTGAGGTCGTGCAGCACCATCACGATGGTGCGGCCGAGTTCGTCGTGCAGCCGGTCGACGAGGTCCAGGACTTCGATGGAGTGCGCCAGATCGAGGTACGTGGTCGGCTCGTCGAGGAGCAGAATGTCGGTGCCCTGGGCCAGCGCCATCGAGATCCATGCGCGCTGCCGTTGGCCGCCGGACAGTTCGTCGACGGGCCGGTCGGCGAGATCTGCGACTCCGGTCAGTTCCAACGCGTTCGCCACCTCGGCCTCGTCGTCCGAGCTCCACTGCCGGATCCACGACTGGTGCGGATGGCGACCGCGCGACACCAGATCGGCGACAGTGAGCCCCTCGGGAGCGGTCGGTGCCTGAGGCAGCATTCCCAGTGTGCGAGCCACCTCCTTGGTCTTCATCGACGAGATCGCCCGACCGTCGAGCGTGACGCTGCCGGCCTTGGGCTTGAGCAGGCGGCCGAGCGAACGAAGCAGGGTCGATTTTCCGCAGCCGTTGGGACCGATGACCGTGGTGATGACACCGGTGTGAATTTCGAGATCGAGGTGCTCGACGATGATGCGATCGCCGTAACCGAGGCTGAGGTCTTCCGCGATCAGGCGCGAGGTGTGGCCGATTGTCATATGGAAGCCTTTCGATTACTGCGAACGAGAAGGTAGAGCAGGAAGGGCCCACCGAGGGCGGAGGTGACGATTCCGACCGGGAGCTCCACCGGCAGAATGGTGCGCGCGATGAGATCGCTTGCCACCACCAGCAATCCACCCAGTAGTGCCGAGGCGATGATCGGCGGGCCCGGCGTTCGCAGAATCCTCAGCGCGATCTGGGGGGCGGCCAGCGCTACGAATCCGATGGGTCCGGCCGCGGCGGTGGCGATCGCCGCGAGCGCGACAGCAGCGAGCAGCATCATGGCTTGGCTGTGTTGCAGGCGCACGCCGAGCGATCGCGCGTTGTCGTCACCCAGGCGTAGCGCGCCGAGGGTGAACGTCGCGATGACGGTGCCACCGCCGACGAGTACGACAGCCGCCGCGACCGGCCAGACCGAGGCCCAGTTGGCACCGTTGAGCGAGCCGTTGAGCCAGACCTGAGCGCGCGAGACGTCGTTGATGTCGGCGCTGATCAGTAGCCAGCCGATCACGGCCGTGAGCATGGCGTTGACGGCAATTCCCACAAGAATGAGCCGGAAGCCGTCGACACCTTTTCGCCAGGCGAGGGTGTAGATCGCGATTGCGGTGAGCAGACCGCCGATCAGGGCCGCGAGTGGCAGGCCAAGAGTAGCGAGCAGACCGCTGAAGCTGCCGCCTCCGCCGAGCACGATCAATGCGACCGCTGCGGCACTGGAACCGGCGGTGATACCGAGGATGTCGGGGCTGGCGAGCGCGTTGCGGGAAATCGACTGGGTGATGGCCCCGGATATACCGAGTGCGGCTCCGACCAGCAGCCCGGTCAGAGATCGCGGCAGGCGCAGGTCCATCACGATGAAGCGCTCGATCCTCGAGCCACCACCGAGCAGGACGTCGAGGACCTGAGCTATCGACAGCGGAAAGTCGCCCCGGCCGATGTTCACGCACATGACCAGCACCAGTGCCACGGCCAGCAGGGCGGTGGTCAGAACCATGAGCGGCCGTCGGACGGTCGAGATCGGGCCGAGGCGAAACGGAGGCCGAGTGCGAACCGCGCCGGTACCGGACGGGGGCGCGGGGGACCGTACATCGGCGGTCACAGGCCGACCAGCTTTCTGCGTCGAACGAGGGCGATGAAGAAGGGCGCTCCGATCAGGGCCAGAACGATGCCCACCTGTAGCTCGCCCGGGCGCACCACGACGCGTCCGATGACGTCGGCGATCATCAGCATCACTCCGCCCATGAGCCCCGCGTAGGGGACCAGCCAGCGGTAGTCGGGTCCCGTCACCGCCCGAGCGATGTGCGGCACGACCAGGCCGACGAACGCAATGGGTCCGCACGCGGCAGTCGCTGCGCCGGTCAGCAGCGTGATGGCGAGGATTCCGACAGTTCGGGTGATCGCGATGTTGGTCCCGAGCGAGCGTGCGACGTCCTCACCGAGGCTCATGACATTCAGGCCGGGAGTGCTCGCGAGTGCGATCAGAACGCCGATCACCAGGAAGGGCAATACCTGCCACAGCACATCGAGGCCGCGTCCTGCGACCGATCCGACCACCCAGAAGCGGTAGCCGTCGAGGCTGGTCTGATCGAGCAGTACGACTGCGTTGGTCATCGCCGAGAGAAAGAACGCGACGCCCGCTCCGGCCAGGGCCAGATTGATCGGACTCGATCTGCCCGATCCGATCGACGACAGTCCGAACACGACGACGCTCGCCACCGCAGAGCCGGCGAACGCGAACCACAGGTACTGACTCGGTGAGGTGAATCGGAACAGGTAGATGGCCATCACCACGAAGAACGCCGCACCGGCATTGAGGCCGAGCAGGCTGGCGTCGGCCAACGGGTTGCGCGTGTGCCCTTGGATGAGGGCACCTGCGATACCGAGCGCGATGCCGACGACCAGTGCGAGCACCGTGCGGGGAATCCGCAACGTGCGCACGATGATGTCGGTGTCGGTGCCCGTCGAATTCAGCAGGGCGTGCGCGATCTCGGCGAACGTCAGTGGCCGGGCACCGATGGCGATGCTCGCGAGTATCCCGGCCACGAGAGCTGCGACCAGGACTGCCAAGCCGAGCAATCTCCGCCGTCGAATGGCTGCGACCGAACCGTCCTTGGGGATGGGCTCGAACCCGTCCGCGACAGCCGTCTTGTCACGCACCACCTCGGACGATGCAGCACCTATGCGGAACTGGCGTCCGAGGGCACGCCGCGCGCCGATCGGGTCGTGCGTGGTGCTGTCACGCAGCGTCAGGCCCATCCAACGTCGACCGGTGCTCTGGCCTTCGTTGCCGTCGCGGTATCCGCGGTTCCAGACGAACAGAGCCAGCGCGACGCATACGGCGATCGTGCCGAACACGAATCGGTCCGCCTGGCCGCCACCGTTGTCGTCACGGAGCGCGTCGACGATCGACCAGCCTACGAAGAGCGGGAGCAGCACGATCAGGGCATCGATCGCAGCAGCGGCGATGCGAGAACTCCGCGGCGGCGGTCCCGCGGGCACGTCCTGGGTCCCGTACTGCTCGTCGGGAGACCGGCGAGCGCCGTGGGGGCCGAGTAGCGGAGCAGTTGTCACTGTGGTCGTGACTCCTCGCTGTATCGAAGGGACTCGGTTTAGGTTACGGAACCCTTGCTCGCCGCGTGAGGCGAGGTAAGGATAGCGGTACCTGTCCCGTTTTGAGATCTGGTTAGGCTAACCTACACACAGGGGCCGAGGTGCGATGCGTGCACCCGCCACGAACTGCGAGGAGATTTCAGGTGTCAGTTGCAACCGCGGAATTCACGGGCTGGGCCGATATGCATCGATTCTCGAATCGATCCGGCGCGGCGACGTTGTTGGCCGACTCGTGTGCAACCCTGCGCGCGCTGAATCCCGATTATCCGCGGATGTACGCGGTGGCAGCGATGGCGAACGAGGGAAAGCGACGCTGGTGGCAGTTGGCCGTGGGCCTCGACGACGGCCGCGTGGAGCAGATGTACCGACGGTCGCTCGAGGATCTCGATGTTCCGGAGGCCGCGGCAGTGCAGGTCGCGACGGCCTTGATCCACGCCGTCGTCGGCCGCGTGACCGCGCTGCTGGTTCTGGAGGCACGCGCCTGGGATCCGGGCATCGACAATCTGTGGATCCACATGGACAGCGACGGCGGAATCGATTGGGCGGGAGTAGGATCGCCGATCCTGAGAGTCCTACCGGAGGACCCGGCTGCGGGTGAGCCCGGCACGGTCACGCTCCCATGCGAACGGGCCTTGTTGGTCTGGACGGCGCACCGCTGCACGACCTCGCTCGGTGCGGTCCACCGCGCGGTGTCGGAGCGCGCACCGCTGGACGCGCGAGTCTTCTGGGCTCTGGTGGGCGACGCCATCCTCGGGGCCTCGACGTACGTGCCGATTCTTGCGGGGGCGGGCGCATCTGCCGGTGCGCGCAGAGGTCAGATGTTGCTCGACGCGATGGTCGCTGCGGGGGCTCCCGTCCGGTCACGCGTCGGGGTGCCTGGCCGGGTGCGGCTGCGGGCGTCGTGACTCCCTTGCGCATCAACTAAGGTTTGCCTATGCTTACTTGGTACCAACGGACCGCGCCGGAGTCCTGAGGGCTGCAGTGACTCCCGGTCCTTGCCACGGTGGGCCTCTCGTTCTCAGCGAACGAGAGGCCCACCGATTTTCGTGGGTCGATCGTCGTGTATCTCTGAGTCGGAGTCGACAGTCGAGTCGGCCGGACCATTTCGACGCCACCGGAGGCAGAGCTATGACGGACTCGAACGGCATTACTGGGGAGAGCACCTTCGACACCATGACGCCGGAGCAGCTCACAGAACTGTGTGCACGAGGATTCGACGGGGTAGTCGGCCTGCGATACCTCGAGGTGTCCGGCGACGAGGTGCGCGCGGAATGGACCGTCACCCCGCAGCTTCATCAACCGGCCGGAATCATGCACGGGGGCGTGCTGTGCTCGGTGGTCGAATCGGTGGCCAGTATCGGTGGATCGGCGTGGTTCGGCGCGCGCGGACACGTGGTCGGAACCAACAACAACACCGATTTCCTGCGCGCAACGCGCTCGGGAACCCTGACCGCGCATGGACATCCGATTCACCGGGGTCGCACCCAGCAGCTCTGGCAGGTCGACATGACGGACGAGAACGGACGCCTTGTCGCCCAGGGCAAGGTCCGGCTCGCGAATGTCGAAAACACCGCGCATCTGGGACAGTGAGGCCCATGACCGGACACAGCGACAACGCCGAATCCTCCTCCGAGTCCAGGGGCACCGCATTGACCCCCGACGCGTTCGATCGCCTGGAGTCACTGTTCGGTCCCATCGATGACGAACTGGCACAGCACTATCCGGGTGACCGAATCGGCGGTCAGCCTTCGCACACCGTCTACGTATCGGCCGCGGACGCTTCGGCTGCCGTGCCGGACGAATGGGGCGCGGCCGCCCTGGCCATCCTGGACGCCAACCCCGAGGCATTCGCGGGACTCGACACCGCCGACGCACTGCCCCTTGTGCGTGACCGGCTCGGCAGTGCTCCCGTTCAAGATCTCAGATTCGACTTCGAGGACGGCTACGGGTGGCGGTCGGACGCCGTCGAGGACGGTCATGCGCGCGCAGCCGGTGCCGCGCTGTCGGCGTTGGCGCTGGATCCAGCGGGCCCGACATGGCTCGGAGTACGCGCCAAAGGGCTTGCTGCACATGAGCGTCGGCGTGGTATTCGCACCCTCGAGCTCGTTCTGGAGGGAGCCGGGGGAGTGCCCGACGGCTTCGTGTTCACCGTACCCAAGCTGCGCGCCGTCCAGCAGGTGGCCGCAGTGGTGGCTGTGTGCGAGGAACTCGAGCGGGCCCATGGTCTACCGGATCGCGCGCTTCGGTTCGAGTTGCAGATCGAGAGCCCACAGGCGGTGATCGGGGCCGATGGCACGACGACGCTCGCGCGGGCGATCGCTCGGGCGGACGGCCGCTGCACCGCCCTGCACTACGGGACCTACGACTACAGCGCCGCCTGCGGAATCACTTCTGCGCAGCAATCATTGGCGCATCCGGTGGCAGACCATGCGAAGAACGTCATGTTGGTGGCGGCGGCGCAGACCGGGGTATGGGTGTGTGACGGCTCGACCCAGGTGGTGCCGACCGGCGATCCCGATCAGGTCGCGTCATCCGCTCGGCGGCATTTCGATCTGGTCACCAGATCCCTCGAGCGCGGTTTCTATCAGGGGTGGGACATGCATCCTGGGCATCTGGTGACACGGTGGCTTGCCACCTTCTGCTTCTTCCGTCAGTCCATGCCGGTCGCTGCTGCTCGGTTGGGCAGCTACCTCGATCGTCAGGGTGGTGAGGTGATGGACGAGCCGGCGACGGCGCAGGCGTTGGCAGGCGTTCTGGTGCGGGGTCTGGATTCGGGCGCGTTCGGCATCGCCGAGCTGCAGAACGTTGCTGCCGGCATCGACCGAGACGTGCTGCGCGGACTGCTCGATCGATCGGTGACCGTGCCGCTCGGATGAGGTGCGTCGGCGCACTCCGCTGCCGACGGGTCGCAAGCGTGTCAGAATTGCCGGGCACCATCACCGATCGGGACGGAGAACTCCAATGCGGTTGTCTCCGCACGAGCAGGACCGACTGCTCGTCAGTTACGCGGCCGAACTCGCTCGCCGTCGTCAGGCACGCGGCCTGAAGCTCAACCACCCCGAGGCGATCGCGGTCATCACCGATCACCTCCTCGAGGGTGCCCGCGACGGCCGATCGGTCGCAGACCTGATGTCCTCGGGTCGTGAGGTTCTCGGTGCCGACGACGTGCTCGACGGGGTTCCCGAGTTGCTCCCCGAGGTGATGGTGGAAGCGACTTTTCCGGACGGTACGAAGCTGATCACGGTGCACGAGCCGATCTCGCCGACGCGGGGTGACGGCCACCTGATCCCGGGCGAGATCATCACCGTCGCAGGCGACATCGAGATCAACGAGGGTGCCGAGGTGATCTCGATGATCGTCGTGAACGCGGGAGATCGACCGGTACAGGTGGGTAGCCACGTGCATTTCCCGCAGTCCAATGCAGCTCTGCAGTTCGACCGTGAGCGGGCATACGGTTGCCGGCTCGACATACCCGCAGGCACAGCGGTGCGTTTCGAGCCCGGCATCGAACAGACGATTCGGCTCGTGCCCCTCGGTGGCACGCGCGAGGTACACGGATTGAGCATGACACCTCCCGGAAAGTTGGACAGCTGATGGCGCGCATGAGTCGCAGTCGATACGCCCAGTTGTTCGGCCCCACCACGGGTGATCGAATCCGCTTGGCGGACACCGATCTTCTGATCGAGGTCACCGAGGACCGCAGCGGCGGACCCGGCAACGCCGGTGAGGAGGCCGTGTTCGGCGGCGGGAAGGTGATCCGTGAATCGATGGGTCAGTCCCGAGCCACCCGCGCCGACGGTGCTCCCGACACGGTGATCACCGGGGTGGTGGTTGTCGATTACTGGGGAATCATCAAGGCCGATCTCGGTATTCGCGACGGACGCATCGTGGCGCTCGGCAAGGCGGGCAACCCCGACACCATGACCGGCGTGCATCCCGATCTCGTCATCGGCCCGTCCACCGAGATCATCGCGGGCAACGGGAAGATCGTCACAGCAGGCGGCATCGACTGCCACGTCCACCTGATCTGCCCTCAGATCAAGGAAGAAGCTCTCGGCGGAGGCATCACCACCGTCATCGCAGGAGGAACCGGCCCCGCCGAAGGCAGCAAGGCCACCACCGTCACTCCTGGCGCGTGGCACCTCTCCCGAATGCTGGAATCGCTGGACGACTGGCCGATGAACATCGTGCTCCTCGGCAAGGGCAACACGGTCAATCCGAACTCGATGTGGGAGCAATTACGAGCGGGCGCATCGGGATTCAAACTGCACGAGGACTGGGGATCGACTCCGGCCGCGATCGACGCGTGCCTGCGAGTGTGCGAGGACGCAGGCGTTCAGGCAGCACTGCACTCGGACACCCTGAACGAGGCCGGTTTCGTCGAGACCACCCTCGATGCGATCAATGGACGCGGAATTCACGCGTACCACACCGAGGGTGCGGGCGGTGGGCACGCACCCGACATCATCACGGTGGCGGCGCAGCCACATGTGTTGCCCAGCTCGACCAACCCGACGCGTCCCCACACCGTCAACACCCTGGACGAACATCTCGACATGCTGATGGTGTGCCACCACCTCAGTCCTTCCATTCCGGAGGATCTCGCCTTCGCCGAAAGCCGCATCCGACCGTCGACCATCGCGGCCGAGGATCTGCTGCACGACATGGGTGCGATCTCGATGATCGGTAGCGACGCCCAGGCGATGGGCCGGATCGGTGAGGTGGTTCTGCGAACCTGGCAGACGGCACACGTGATGAAATCTCGCCGTGGGTTCCTGGCCGGTGACAACGGAGCCGACAACAACCGTGTCATGCGCTACGTCGCGAAGTACACCATCTGCCCGGCCGTCGCACACGGCCTGGATGACGAGATCGGTTCGATCGAACCGGGGAAGCTCGCCGACCTCGTGCTGTGGGATCCGGCGTTCTTCGGCGTACGTCCCCACATGGTGATCAAGGGCGGCATGATCGCCTGGGCTGCCATGGGCGATGCCAACGCGTCCATCCCGACCCCGCAGCCCGAACTGCCGCGTCCGATGTTCGGGGCGTCGCCGAAGGCGGCCGCCGCGACCTCACTGCATTTTGTTGCCCCACAGGCGATCGAGGACGGACTCGCTGGACGTCTCAACTGCGATCGACGGCTGGTTCCGGTCAAGAACGTGCGCGGCGTCAGGAAGTCGGACATGGCACACAACGACGCTCTGCCCGATATCCGAGTGGATCCCGACACCTTCACCGTGCGGATCGACGGTGACGTGTGGACAGAGCAACCGGCCACCGAACTGCCGATGGCGCAGCGATATTTCCTCTTCTGATGTCCGATGCCCGACTACGAGTGACGACGCTTCTCTCGCTTGCCGATTCCCGCCTGCCCACCGGTGGCCACGTGCACTCCGGGGGAGTCGAAGAAGCCATCGCCTCGGGCTTCGTTCGAGACATCACGACGCTCGAGGCCTTCCTACGACGGCGCATCAGGACTTCCGGTGCCACCACGGCGTCCATTGCCGCATCATTGGTGCACGGGTCGTCGAGCACGGACGAGGCCGATGCCGAATCCGACGCACGAACTCCGTCCCCGGCAGCCAGGTCTGCCTCGCGTGCTCAGGGCCGTGGATTGCTTCGGTTGGCCAAATCGGCGTGGCCGCATCATGATTGGGCGTCGATCGGGCGGAGGCCACACCTGGCGGTTGCCGCTGGGCACGTCGGACTCGCGGCGGGCCTGTCGGTTGCCGACACGGCCGCGGTACAGGTGTACATCACCATGACCGGGTCGGCGATTGCAGCACAGCGTCTCCTCGCGCTCGATCCGGCCGAGGTCGCGGCGTGCACCATCCGGTTGGGCGAGTTCTGCGACGACGTGACGGCCGCGGTGTGTCGATGTCTGCCGGAGCTGATGGAGTTGTCGGATCCGTTGCTGGACATGTTCGCCGAAGCCCACGCCGTCCGCGATCGGCCGTTGTTCGTATCCTGATTACGGTTCCATTTTTTCTCTAGTGACAAGGAGTTCGACATGCCCCCGCACCTGATCGACGGTGAGCCCCACGACCACGGTTTGGATCGGCCCAAGCGCGCACGGGTGGTAGGCGATGCGCTGCGCGTCGGGATCGGTGGTCCCGTCGGGTCCGGCAAGACGGCGTTGGTGGCTGCCCTGTGCCGCGAGCTGCGCGACGAACTCTCACTGGCCGTACTCACCAACGACATCTACACCACCGAGGACGCGGATTTCTTGCGTCGGCACGCGGTATTGCCCGACGAGCGCATCACGGCGGTGCAGACCGGTGGCTGCCCGCACACCGCGATTCGAGACGACATCACGGCCAATCTCGACGCCATCGACGATCTGATCGAGAACAACCCGCCCCTCGATCTGATTCTCGTGGAATCCGGTGGCGACAATCTGACGGCGACGTTCTCGTCCGGTCTGATCGATGTACAGATCTTCGTCGTCGACGTTGCCGGGGGAGACAAGGTGCCGCGGAAGGGCGGTCCCGGTGTCACGTTCTCCGACCTGCTGGTCGTCAACAAGACGGACCTCGCCCCGTACGTCGGAGCCGACCTCGGTGTCATGGAGCGCGACGCGGCCCAGGTGCGCGAGGGACGACCGACTGCGCTGATCTCCCTCACCGACGATCCGGCGGCGACCATGGTGCTCGAGTGGGTGCGGGAGCAGCTGAAGGTGATCGCCGACGCCGACGCGCATGCCCACACGCACTGAGCGTCGATGCACACCGAGCTCTGCATCGACGCGAGCCGCACCCGGAGCCCACGCATCACCTCGGTGGGAGGGCTGGCCGGCCGACAGACGGGACCGGACACGGTTCACCTGATCGGAACGGCGGCAACGCCTCTGGGCGGTGACACCATCACCGTGAGAATATCGGTGGCGGCCGGCGCCCACCTGGAGGTGCGCAGTGTCGCTGCCTCGTTGGCGATGCCCGGTGGGCTGCATCGTCACTCCTCCGCGCGGTGGCACTTCGAGGTCGGAGCGGGCGCGTCGTTGATCTTCGATCCCGAACCGATGGTCGTGGTATCCGACGCCTCGCACTCGGTGGTCAATACCGTTGCACTGGAGCAGGATTCGATCCTGTGGCTACGTGAGCGTACGCAGATCGGCCGCTTCGAGGAAGCGTTGGGACACTGGAGCAGTGCGATGCGATGCGACGTCGGCAACAGCCCGTTGTTGCGTCACCGAGTGGAACTGGGTGCGGGATCGGTTGCGCACGACGCGCTGTCGGCTCCGCTGTCGATGTCCAGCACCTTGCAGTATCCCGATGACCGTTCGTCCGAGGTCGATCTCGCCGACGGAACCGTCCGGCTGTCGCTGGCAGGAGGCGGTTCGCTCAGCACCTCGGTGGGACACCGACTGCAGCCCGCCGGAGCCGATCTGTGAGACCCGCACACTTCGAAACGAACAACGCATCGGCCGACGGTGTCCCGTCGGCCGATGCGTGTTCTCGAACACTTCGGTCGGTGGCCGATCAGCCCGCTGCGTCCTCGCGTTGCCGTTCCACCTCGGCGGTGCGCTTGTCCACGTCACCAGCACGTTCGATGGAGTTGAGTTGCTCGATGGCCAGTCGCGCGAACACCTGCTGCTCGGTCGACGCCATCTGAGCCCGACCGCGGCCGAGGAACGTCACGAACCACGAGATGACGGTCGTGATGCGGCTGCGGTAGCCCACGAGGTAGTAGAGATGTAGAGCGAGCCACATGAGCCAGGCGATGAAACCGCCGAATTCTAGCTTTCCGACCTTGGCGACCGCGTTGAAGCGCGACACCGTTGCCATCGAACCCTTGTCGAAGTACTTGAACGGGGCCCGCTGGGCGGGATCGTCCTGGCCCTTGACCGACGCCTTGATCAGTTTGGCCGCGTAGGTCGCTCCCTGAATGGCGCCCTGCGCCATGCCGGGAACGTCCTTGACCGACATCAGGTCGCCGATCACGAACACGTTCGGATGGCCCTTGACGGTGAGGTCCGGTTCGACCAGCACGCGTCCGGCGCGATCGGTTTCCGATCCGGATTGGTCGGCGAGCTGCTTGCCGAGGGGGCTGCCCTGCACGCCTGCAGACCAGACCTTGCACTGCGACTCGATGCGACGCGTCGTGCCGTCCTTCTCCTTGACGGTCAGGCCGTCGTTGTCGACGTCGGTGACCATCGCGTTCAGCTGGATTTCGACGCCGAGCTTCTCTAGCCGCTCGGCGGCCTTGCGGCCCAGCTTCTCGCCCATCGGCGGCAGCACGGCGGGCGCGGCGTCGAGCAGGATGACGCGGGCGTCACGCGGATCGATGTTGCGGAAAGCTCCGTCGAGGGTGCGATCGGCGAGCTCGGCGATCTGCCCGGCGAGCTCCACGCCGGTGGGACCTGCGCCGACGACCACGAAGGTCATGAGGCGGTCCTTCTCTTCTTGATCGTCGGAGAGTTCGGCCTGCTCGAACGCACCGAGGATGCGTCCGCGCAGTTCGAGTGCGTCGTCGATGGTCTTCATGCCGGGCGCGAACTCGGCGAAGTGATCGTTGCCGAAGTAGGACTGTTGTGCGCCCGCCGCGACGATCAGGCTGTCGAACGGAGTGACGGTGATGCGTTCGAGGAGCTTGGACGTGACCGTCTTGGCCTCGAGATCGATGTTCAGCACGTCTCCGAGCAGCACCTCGGCGTTCTTCTGCTTGCGCAGAATGACGCGGGTGGTGGGGGCGATCTCGCCGACGGACAGAATTCCGGTCGCGACCTGGTAAAGGAGAGGCTGGAAGAGGTGGTGTGTCGTCTTGGCGACGAGGGTGATGTCGACGTCGGCTTTCTTGAGCGCCTTGACGCCGAACAGACCTCCGAACCCGGAACCGATGACGACGACGCGGTGACGCTTCGATTCGAGCGGTTGGATGCTCATTACCTGCTCCCTAACGATTGCTGTGTGAGGTCAACGGTAGTCGCCATCCATCGCGACGTCTCGGCGAGGTCGTCGTGTCTGTGGTTGCATCTCACACCTGTCGGCCGGCTGCGGCGCGCTTCGCCAGTTCCACGGTCGCGGCCCGCAGTTCGGCAGCCGAGTCGATCGGAGTCGCATAGCCGACCCTTGTGTACGCGATCCCGCGTGGCGTGAGCACTTTCAGATCCAGTCCGTACCGGTCCGCGGCCGTGCACTCGGCGGATGTGGCGTCGGGAAAGCCGCCCAATTCGCGAGCCATCGCGTTCAGCGACGACGCGTGGTCGGCGTTGAGGTGCTCGATTGCGTACGCCGAGGTCGGCGATACCGGATCGGGCGCGGCCTCGGAATACGCGTCGGCAGTTGCCGAATCCATCCGGCCGTATCCGCCGACCCAGCGGACTCGATGCACGCGCATGATCCAGAGCGTGAAGTCGCTGTAGTCCAGGTAGTACTTCGCTGCTGGTACGCCGTCGAGATGCGCCGCGCGTGCTGCGGTCAATTCGTCCCCGTCGGGCCGTTCCACCACGCCGGCCAGCGTGATGCGGCCCGACGCCAGTGGATCGGTCTGCGATTGCGGTGCCACGATCGACAGGCTCATCCGTTGGTCGCCTGCGAGGTTCCGTCCGTGCTCGGCCATCCGGGAGACACACAGAACCGGAGCGCCGTCGAGCAATCCGTACGTGACGAACGATGCCCAGGGATCGCCGTCCGCGGTCAGGCTCGCGAGGGTTGCGGTGTTGGTGGACGCAGCGATCGTGCGCGCTTCCTCGGCCGCGGAGGGACGACGGTCGTGGACCACCGGTGCCAGGGGAGGAGGGACGGACGGGGCGTCACCGGGATCGCCGTGATCGAGTGCCATGCGGAGAAGCTTACGGCGACGACCTAGACGAGGTCTCCGGCATGAATCAGCGCGTCGGCGACGAGTGCGACACCGAGCACGACGAAGATGACGCGCACCGTCGGCGGGCCGTACCGCATCAGCGCCCGCACGGTTGCCGTGAACGCGCGTCTGGAACGTCGACTCTTCCTCGACGCCAGAATCAGAACGAGGATGGGCGGTAGTAGCCCGATCAAGCAGTAGACGACGACGATGGCCGGCCACCACGGCGGCCGGGGATCGTAGGTCGAGAGCATCGTCAGCCCGGCGAGATAAGGCACTGCCGTCGGGCCCTGCACCAAACCGATCGTGAGTCCGGTCAGGGCGACGACGGGAATGCTCGAGCCGGCTCGAGCTGCCCACGCCGGTGGGCGCCGTTCGGCGGTGCGCAGAGCACCGAGAGTGATCAGCACCAGCCCGATCACGAGCTCGGTGCGATACCGGACCGTAGGAGTGATGGTGATGTCGAACAGATCGGTGAAGAAGTCGATGCCGAGAACGGTGAGTATGCCGAACGTGGTCGTCGCTGTGAACACTCCGCCGACGAAGGCCAGCCCGGCTCGGAAAGGAGACCGGCGGGTGGTTCTCGCGTGCACCGCGATGGCAGCGGTCACGCCGATCAGCAGCACGTCGAGCGAATCGAGCAGTGCGAATCCGACGAGCGCAAGCAGCAAGGTCACCATGGAGTGTCCAGGATATCGGTCAGCCGAAGGTGACCTTCTCGGTGACGACGGCCACGGCAGTCCGGCCAGGAATCGGTGGCACGTCAGCTCCCGACGTACGCAGCCAGGTGCTGGCCGGTCAGAGTCGAACCGTCCGCGATCAAATCGGAGGGCGTTCCCTCGAACACGACGAGTCCGCCGTCATGGCCGGCACCGGGACCTAGGTCGATGATCCAGTCGGCGTGGGCCATGACGGCCTGATGATGCTCGATGACGATCACCGACTTGCCCGAGTCGACCAGGCGGTCCAGCAGCCCGAGGAGTTTGTCGACATCTGCAAGGTGCAGTCCGGTGGTGGGTTCGTCGAGCACGTAGATCCCGCCCTTGTCGGCCATGTGTGTAGCCAGCTTGAGGCGTTGCCGTTCTCCACCCGACAGAGTCGTCAACGGCTGGCCTATCTTGAGGTAGCCCAACCCGACATCGTTCAGGCGCTGCAGAATCTTGTGTGCCGGGAGCAATTTCGCTGAGCCGTCGGAGAAGAACTCCTCGGCCTCGGCGACCGACATCGACAACACCTCGTCGATGTTGCGACCGCCGAAGTGGTACTCGAGTACCGATGCCTGGAATCGCTTGCCCTCGCACTCCTCGCACACCGTGGCTACCCCGGCCATCATCGCGAGGTCGCTGTAGATGACGCCGGCGCCGTTGCACGTCGGGCACGCGCCCTCCGAATTGGAGCTGAACAACGCAGGTTTGACGGCATTCTCCTTGGCGAACGCCTTGCGAATCGGTTCGAGCAGCCCGGTATAGGTTGCTGGATTGCTTCGACGCGACCCTCGTATCGCCCCCTGATCGACCGACACCACATCGTCTGCACCCGAGAGTGATCCGTGAATGAGCGAACTCTTGCCCGAGCCGGCGACGCCGGTGACGACTACCAACACACCGAGTGGAACGTCGACGTCGACGTCGCGCAGATTATGGGAGTCCGCGCCGCGAATTTCGAGCACATCGGAGAACTCGCGGACGGACTCCTTGAGAGAAGCCCGGTCGTCGAAATGCCGACCGGTGACCGTGTCGCTCTGACGCAATCCGTCGACGGTGCCCTCGAAACAGACGTGTCCGCCTGCGCTTCCTGCACCGGGACCCAGATCGACGACGTGGTCGGCGATGGAGATCGTCTCGGGCTTGTGCTCGACGACGAGCACGGTGTTTCCCTTGTCCCGCAGCTGAAGCAGCAGATTGTTCATTCGCTCTATGTCGTGGGGATGCAGACCGGTGGTCGGCTCGTCGAACACGTAGGTCACATCGGTCAAAGACGACCCCAGATGGCGAATCATCTTGGTGCGCTGGGCTTCTCCACCGGAGAGTGTTCCCGACGGGCGATCCAGGCTCAGGTAGCCGAGCCCGATCTCCACGAACGAGTCGAGGGTCTCACCCAGCGTGGTCAGCAGCGGTGCCACCGACGGTTCCTTCAGGCCACCCACCCACGTCGCCAAATCGCTGATCTGCATCGAACACGCGTCGGCGATGTTGACGCCCTTGATCTTCGACGACCGAGCGCCTTCGTTGAGCCGGGTGCCGTGGCAGTCCGGGCAGGTGGTGAACGTGATCGCGCGTTCGACGAAGGCGCGGATGTGGGGCTGCATCGCCTCGACGTCCTTGGACAGAAACGACTTCTGGATTTGGGGCACGAGCCCCGAGTAGGTCACATTGATGCCCTCGACCTTGACCTTCGTCGGCTCGCGATAGAGCAGATCGTCGAGTTCCTTCTTAGTGAACTTCGAGATCGGCTTGTCCGGGTCGAAATACCCACAGCCGCGGAAAATTCGGCCGTACCAGCCCTCCATGCTGTAGCCGGGGATCGTGATCGCGCTCTCGTTGAGTGACTTGCTCGCGTCGTACAGCGCGGTGAGATCGAAATCGCTGACCGAGCCTCGGCCCTCACAACGCGGGCACATGCCACCGGTCACGGAGAACGACTTCTTCTCGGTGGTCTGCCTGCCGCCCTTGTCCACCTTGTACGCGCCTGCACCGGACACCGACGCCACGTTGAACGAAAAGGCCTGTGCGGAACCGATGTACGGCTTTCCGACTCGGCTGAACAGAATGCGGAGCATGGCGTTGGCATCGGTCGCGGTCCCGACGGTGGAATGGGGATTGGAGCCCATGCGCTGTTGATCGACGATGATGGCCGTGGTGAGTCCATCCATGACGTCGACGTCGGGTCGGCCGAGCGTCGGCATGAATCCTTGGACGAAGGCACTGTAGGTCTCGTTGATCATGCGCTGCGATTCGGCGGCAATCGTACTGAACACCAACGAACTCTTTCCGGAGCCGGAGACGCCGGTGAACACGGTCAGTCGCCGCTTGGGCAACTCGACATCGATGTCCTGAAGATTGTTCTGCCGGGCCCCCTGTACCCGAATCACATCGTGACCGTCGGCAGCGTGCGGTGCCGTGTCCTGCGTGACCTTCTTCGTCGCCATGAGGGCTCACGCTAGTCGTACCGGAACGTGCACGCCTGTCGATTCCTGATCGATTCCGGTGGCCGACAAGGCGTCGTCGAGCCGACCCAATTCACCCACGGAGGACTCGAGCAGAGGGCGCCGCACGGTCGCGTCGGAGATGACGCCGATCCTGACGAGCGCGGCCTTGGCCATGATGGCACCCTGCGTCGTACGCATGATCGCGTCGGTCAACGGCAGGAGCGATCGCTGTACTGCGATCGCCCGATCCAGGTTGCCGACGCGGACTGCCGCGATCAGTTCGGCGTAACGGTCTGCCACCACGTTGCCGGTGACACTGACCAATCCTGTTGCACCAGAGGCAAGGTAGGGGAGCGCAAGTTCGTCGATTCCGCAGTAGTAGGCGAGGTCCGTCGATGACATGACGGTCATGGCCTCGTACAGATCACCCTTCGCGTCCTTGACGGCACCGATGAGGGGGTGGCGGGAGAGTTCGATGAGCGTCGACGCCTCGACCGCCACACCTGTCCGCGCAGGGACGTCGTACACCATGACGGGCAGCCCACCAGCATCGGCGATCGCGACGATGTGCTCCGTGATGCCGGCCTGGGTGGGCCGCGAATAGTAGGGAGCGGTGATCAACAGTGCGTCGGCTCCGGCTGCTGCTGCGGACCGGGCCATCTCGATCCCCGTCGAGGTGTCGTTGGTGCCTACTCCCGCGATCACTCGAACAGCGTGATCCGAGTGCCTGCGAGCCCGAGCGATCAGCTGCGAGGTCTCGTGGTTCGTCAGGGTAGGTGCTTCACCGGTCGTTCCGGCGACGACGACGCCATTGCATCGTGTTGCCATCAGGTGCGTGAGAAGCGCATCGACGCCCGCTCGGTCGAGCGATCCGTCGGGGTGCATGGGGGTCGCCATGGCGACGAGGTTCGTGCCGAAGATCGTCGAGGCCGGCGACGGAGTGGTGATCATGGTCCGAGTGTGGACCGCTCGATAGGTGAGGTCCAGCGATGCATTTTCCGCATTACTACGTACTGTTGCTTCATGATCGACGTGAGTGCACTACATGCCCTGCGCGCTGTGGCAACCCTCGGCACTCTTGCGCGGGCCGCCGATGAACTCGGCTACACCTCGTCGGCGATTTCTCAACAGATAAAGCGACTCGAACGGCAGGTCGGCACTTCGGTACTTGCACAGGCCGGTCGGGGCGTCGTGCTCACCCCCGCAGGTCGGGCGGTGGTCGAGTCCGCGGGGGAGGTGTTCGACGCTCTCGAACGGTGCGTCGAGGCGGCTCGATCCGCCGACGAGGGCGTCGCACGTGGGGTCGTTCGGCTGGTCGGCTTCTCGACCGCGGTACGGGGTTTGCTGGCACCCGCGCTGATCGAGCTGAATCGACGGTATCCCGACCTGACGGTGCACATCAGCGAGGAGGATCCGGACCGTGCACTGCACAGCGTGTATTCCGGCACCGCAGATCTGGCGCTGGTGCACGACGCCGACGGAGTTTCGGTGCCCACTCCTCCCTCGGTCGTTCGGCAACCGATTCACACGGATTTCGGCGACGTGATCATGAAGCGAACCCACCCACTCGCCCGACGCGAGACCGCGTTGGCCCACGCCGAACTCGCGCGATACCCGTGGGTGACGAGCCCGGCCGGGACGGTGTGTCACCAGTGGTTTCGTCGGCTGTTTGCCGAAACGTCCGCCGAGGTCGACGTTCGCCATCTCGTGGACGACTTCTCCACGCAACTCGCGCTGGTCGAAGCGGACGATGTACTCGCTCTCGTGCCTCGTCTCGCGCGTCCGTTGCTCGGTGCCGGTCTCGTGGCGGTTCCGCTCGAGCGCGCTCCCGCTCGTCAGGTGCAGGCCGCGTGGCGGCGCAGCGCCGACGCCAGCCCGGCAATTCATGCTGTGCTGGACGTTCTCGATTCGGCGTCGCACTGAGTGGTCAGAACCACCAGCTGTCCGGTTGCTCGGGTCATCGCCACGTAGGTGTCGACGGCACCGGCGATTCCCGATCCGAACGAATCCGGGTCGATCAGGACGACCAGATCGAATTCGAGTCCTTTCGTCAACTGTGGTGTCAGTGAGCGGATGCGCTCCGAAGACGGGAACGCAGGATCGCCTACGACGCAAGCGATTCCGTCGACGTTCGAGTCCAGCCATCGATCGAGAATCGACGACAGATCTGCCGCGTCGCCGTACTCGACGGGCACACCGGTGCTGCGGATGGAGACCGGAACATTGGCGTCCGGCAGCGCCGCGCGGATCACCGGCTCGGCTTCGGCCATCACTTCTCGTGGGGTGCGGTAGTTGACGCCGAGGGTGGCGACGTTCATGTGGTCGAATCCCACTCTTCCGAGGCGTTCGAGCCAGGACTCCGCGAATCCCCGCCGCGCTTGTGCGCGGTCTCCGACGATCGTGACGCTGCCCGACGGGCATCGGCGCAGGACCATCTGCCACTCCGCGTCGGTCAACTCCTGTGCCTCGTCCACGACGATGTGTGCGAACGGCCCGGCCAACGGATCCGAGGGGACATCCTCGAAGCCAGCCGAATCGACGAGCGCATCGCGAATTCCGTCCTGCCGCAACTGGGCGGCCATCATCTCGTCGTCATCGGCGGCCATGAGTTCGTCGACGACGCGGTCCATTCGCGAGCGTTCGTGTACAGCTGCGAGCTCCCGACGCCGAGTGCGCCGCGCATGCTCTGGATCTCCGAGCCGCATCCGTGCGGTGTCGAGCAGCGGTAGATCGGCCACCGTCCACTGTGCCGAGTCGGGTCGCTGCAGCGCACGTACCTGCTCGGAGCCGAGCCAGGGAGCGCACCTACGGAGATATGCCGGCACGCTCCACAGATCGGCCACGAGGTCGGCGGCGTCGATGATGGTCCACGATCTGTCGAGCTCCTTTCGTAGATCTACGTTGCGCTGCAAAGACGTTCGAACTTCGACGGGATTGTCGCCGTCGTACCGGTCCGTCAGAATCGACAACAGTAGATCCCAGATCTGCTCCCGGGCCTCGTTGTGCGGCGTGTCGGGCGCGGGTGCCGAGAATGCCTCGATCCAATCGTCGGGAGTGAGCGTCAGATCGGCCCAGTTCGTTTCCACGATGATGTTCCGGGTCGGCGGCTGCTCGTAGAACGCGACAGCAGCCTCGATCGCCGTATGCATCTCGGTGGTCGCCTTGAGCAGCGCTACCGCCGGATCGGCTTCCTCCAGGGCTTTCGCTCCCTCGTCGACGAGGTCCCGGAGAGTGCAGGTTTGCACACCGTCCTCACCCAAACTCGGTAGAACATCGGATACGTAGGCGAGGTACGGCTCGTGTGGGCCGACGAACAACACTCCACCGCGGTTGTGTCCGAGACGCGATTGTGTGTACAGCAAGTACGCGGTGCGGTGCAGAGCAACGACAGTCTTTCCGGTTCCAGGCCCACCGTCGACGACCAGTGCGCCGCGGGCATCCGCTCGGATGATCGCGTCCTGATCTGCCTGGACGGTGCCCAGCACGTCTCGCATTCGCGGTGAACGTGCGGTGCCCAGACTGGCGATGAAGGCCGACTGATCGTCCAGCGCAGTGTCGGTGATCGGTCCGGTCAGGTCGAACACCTCGTCCCAGTAGTCGGTGATGGAGCCGTTCGTCCAGCGATATCGACGACGACTCCGCAGCCCCATTGGATTTGCGTGAGTGGCACCGAAGAAGGGTTCGGCTGCGGGGGAGCGCCAGTCGACGAGGAGTTGCTCGCCCGAGGTTCCCAGCAGTCCGAGTCGTCCGATGTACACCGGCTCGACCGAGTCGGCGACGACCATGCGGCCCAGACACAGATCGACCCCGTAACGATGTAGGGAGCGAAGGCGTGCGTTCAGTCGATGGATCTCGAAGTCACGCTCCATCACTTCCTGCCCCATCCGACCCATCGACTTCTGCACGATCGTCAGACGTTCCGCCGTATCTGATCGAGACTTCTCGATACTCGACTGTATTTCCGAAAAGTGTTGCTGATCAACCCCTATCGCATCAGCGGTGTTCTTGTGAGTGAGGATTTCCGGGAGCGCGAAGATGGGTGGTCGCTCAGGTTGCACAGGACTCCGATCGATGACTACGTGGTTGCAGCGAGCCATTCTGAGCCCTGTACGGGGTCTTGCCGCAAGCCCCGGGGTGCGCTATACCTTGAAAGGGAAAGGGGGGACAGGCCCTTTCCGAACCCATCCCGCACCGGTGACACCAGGCGACGCAATCTCTGATCCGATATCGGATCAGGCCGTCAGCCCCATGCCGCGGTGAAGTTCGAGTCGATAGATCACGCCGCCGAACAGAAGCAGTTGCAGTGCCTCGTCGGCGAAGTAACTGTCGATATCGTTCGGCTTCAGTCCCGGATGGTCGTCGAGGTGGTCCCGAAGAGTTGGTAGAACGGTGTCGACACCGACGACGAATCGTTCGCCACCGACGTCTGTGATCACCGCGCGGCCGAGGCCGTCCCATTCGTCGACTCGAGCCCAATGTCGAATTCCGCATCCCTCGACGGCCTCGATCAGAAGACGCTCTGCGAAGGGCAACAACGACTTTCGATCGGCGTGGGCGGCGCGTACCGACGCCAGAGCCTGACGATAGGGGAGTGTGTGCGCCCTCGCATAGGTCCGCGCTGCGCGCTTGTCTGCGTGGTTCTTGGTCATGAGAGTTCCAATCCCTGTGTGCACCAGTCCCGCGCACTGCTGCACCGGTCGGAAACCATGAACACGGCGTGCAGATAGAAACCAGCATTGTCGATCGCAGATCCGTGAAGGACCTTGCCCGTGGAACGCTGACGGAGGCGACGCGGGTGCCTGCTGCAGCTGGGGTGGCTATGCGAGTAGCTCTGGTTGGGCACGGTATCACGAACGTCGGGACGGCCCGGGATTCATCGATCGCCGAGAAGCAGATCGGCAATGGCGCCGGCCCCGACCGGTCGGCCCAGGAGGTATCCCTGCGCGAAGTCGCAGCCGGTGGCGGCCAGTGCGTCCAGTTGCTCCTCGGTTTCGACGCCCTCGCCGACGACGGTGACGTCGAATGCGCGAGCGAGCGCAACGATGGCCGAGATAATCGCACGAGCCCGAGGGGCAGGCAGCCGGGCAATGTACGACTTGTCGATCTTGAAGCACTCGAACATGGGGTAGCGGTCGAGATACGACATGGAGCTGTGGCCTTTGCCCATGTCGTCGAGTAGTAGAGCTACCCCCATGGCGTGCAGGGCCGAGACGGTGTCGGCGACCCGCTCGGTGTCCGCGACCCACACGGTTTCGGTCACCTCGAGTCCGAGAGCGAAGGCAGGCAGTCCAGTCTCCGTCAGTACCGACGCGACCTCGGTGGGAAAGTCGGGATCGCGGAGTTGAAGTGCGCTGACGTTGACGCGAACCACGATGTCGGAGAACGTTCGCCACCGCGCCGCGGCCGTGCATGCGGTACGTAGCGCCCACGCGCCCAACGGTGTTGCAAGACCGGTTCTTTCGGCTACGCCGACGAACTCGCTCGGTTCGATGGGCCCGAGTTCGCGGTGATTCCAGCGGGCGAGTGCCTCCACCGCAACGATTTTCCGCGTGGCGATGTCCACCAACGGTTGATAGGCGAGAGTGAGCTCGTCGGCTCGCAGCGCCGCTCGCAGATCGATCGACAGTGACCTGATGCGGTCCGCGTCGTAGAGATCGGTGGGATCGAACACTGCATGCCCACCGGTCCCACTGTCTTTCGCACGGTACATGGCCAAGTCGGCGCGGTGAATCAGCTCGTGCCGGGTCGAATTCGGTTCGGACACAGCGATACCGATGCTGGCACTCAAGGGGATGGGCACGTCCTCGGCCGAGAAGGGAACGGCGATGGAACTCGTGATGTGTCGTGCGAGTTCCTCCGCATGGGCAACGCTATCCACTCCCTCGCAGACGATCAGAAACTCGTCTCCGCCCAGGCGCGCGATGGTGTCGGCGTCTCGGATTGCCGACGCCAACCGTTCGACGAACTTGACCAACGCCCTGTCTCCGGCGTCGTGTCCCAGGCTGTCGTTGATGATCTTGAAGTCGTCGATGTCGAGCAGCAGGAGCGCGACGGTGCCCGACTGTTGTCTGGCTCGGTCCAGTGCCGAATCGATGACCTCGTATGCAAGGGTGCGGTTGGGCAGACCGGTCAGGGCGTCGTGCGTACTCCGTCGTCGCAGTTGGAGTTCGAGGTCGATGCGTCGTATCGCTGCCGATACGATGCCGGCCACCGAGCTGAGGAATGACACTTCCTCGTCGCGGTAGAGACGGGCTTCGACACTGTGGATGGAGAGAACTCCCCATGGTTTTCCGGCGGCGGTGAAGATGGGAACTCCGACGCCGCTGCGGAGGCCGAGCGAGATCATCGTGTCGGTACGGAAACGCTTCTCGGCGTGACTGTCGCTGCACACGACTGGCTCCGAGAGCGTCAGGGTGAATCCCACCAACGAACCGTCCCCGGACGGAATGTCCTGACGCCTGCCGAGTGCACCGCTGGCGGCGTCCATGGTCAAGTACGGGTCGGTCGGGTGTTCGAGATGCGCGATGGCGGAGTTTCCCACGCCGATCAAGGTGGCGGCAGTGTCCGTTGCTGCAGTGAGCAATCTGGGTAGCTCGGCAATGACGGCGAATCGGCTCAGATCGGCGAGGGCCTTCTGCTCCTGAGCGTGACGACCCGCGATCACCGCATCTGCCGCAATCCTGGCACTGCGCTGCTCTACCGTGTGTCGGTGACGAATGGTGGAGGCAACCAGGTCGGGGCCATCGTCGTGACGATTGATCACATAGGACGAGACCACCACCGGGATGCCGGTGCCTGTCACGTGATGGCGAAGCTCGCAGTAGCCCTCCCACTTGCCTTCGGAGAGCAGACCGGCGGCGATGTCGCCGGTGAGATCGACTCCGTCCGGGGTCAACAGTTCCAGGGCAGACAACGTGCCGAGATCGGCCACGTCCGTGACACCGATCAGCTCCGAACCTGCCGGATTGATGTACAGAATCTTCCCCGTGAAATCGGCCAACGCGACGAAGTCCGGAGAACGTTCCAGGAAGGATCGAAGACTTACCGGATCGTCCGGAAGATCGAACATTCGGCCCTCCGATCCGTTCAGCTCGGGATACGAGCGGCACCGGGCCCATGGTATTCGGCGTTCGTGGTCCTCGTGCTCGAACAGTCGTCGAAGTGCATGTGCGGGACGGACAGAATCGCTTTCAGCTGCACATCAGTCGGCACGTTGCTGTGCGTCGAGGGGATTCTTGGCGACGAAGAGCGCCACATTGCCCACCATCGTGACGTCGACGTGCTCGAATCTCTCGGACAGAAGCTGCCGTAAGCCGGGCAGATCGTCGCACCGATTACCGAACGCACCGATCCTGTTGTAAGCGAACATCAGTGCCGCACCGAGTGTCGTGTATTTCTGATCGACGCCGATCACGGTCGATCCGAACAACACGCCATCGGGGGTCAGCACATCGGCCAGGTTCGTCAGCGCTAGGGACTTGGTCGACCAGTCCCCGGGGAGACAATGCAAGACGTAGTTGATCGACGCCGAATCGAATGTGTCGACGTTCTCGGGCAGCTGCAGCATCAGATCGTGTTCGATCAGTGTCGGCGAGACGTCGAGACGCGAGGCGGTGTGCTCGAGTGAGTTGGCATTGAGATCGACGAGGGTGAGGTCGATATCGGAGGGTAGGTCGATGTTGGCAAGGACCCAGCCCGATCCGGGGCCGACTTCGAGGTGGCGGCGACCGATGTGCTCACGATACAGGTCGACGAAATGTTTTCTGTTGCAACGCCACCCGTAGTCATTCGAGAGTCTGATCACCCACAGGTCGTAGATGGCGAGGAACAGCTTGCTGTACGGGGCAGCGCCGGGTCGGGTGGATGGCGCGGTCATCGAATCGTTGCCTCGGAGCCGTTGGGTTCGGCCACATCTTGCTCCGAGGTGCTCGTGCGAGGGTGATCGATCGACGCCTGCAGCCGGGACACTCGGACGGTGGGATCGATGGGCATGGTGGGCAGAGTATCGCGTCGACCGTACTGCCGGGCACCTACGCTGAGCTGATGATGATGCCGCTGTACGCGGGGCGAAAGGACCTGCGGCTGGGCGGTGCAAACACTGTCCGGTGACGTCGGGGCCCATATCGACTCTCGCAGAGAAAAGGGAAACGTGATGATTGCTCGCAAGTCTGTTGTTCTGGTCGCGACTGTGTGCGGGTTGGCTCTCGGCGGTTGTGCGAGTGGCGATTCGGATACCAGTGCCGCGCCGGACACGACGTCCGTGCCCGTAGGGACGACAACGTCGGCTGTGGGGACGACCACAGAGTCGCCAACTCGGCTGGAGGTCGAATCGCCACAGGAATCGGCAGTTGCTCAGCCGACTCGAACGCCGGAGGAAGCAGCGGACCTGGTGCCCGGTGGTGGCGGTGCAATCTTGCAGCCGTCGGGCGACGAACCAGGCAACGTCGATCCTGCGACGTTCCGGACGGGGAGTGATAAATACAACTTCACATCGCCGACGGGCAACATTCACTGCGGCATCTGGGACGCCGATGGACCCGAGGGGCGAGTGGGATGTCAGGCCGTGGACGGCAGGAATCCTTTCGAGGGACCCCAATGCTCGAATGCCGAGAACGACAAGGTCGCTGTTCGCGTGACCGCCGCGGGTTCGGAAAGCATGTGCACGACGCAGGGCATCTATGTGGATGCGAACGCGCCGGTGCTCGAGTTCGGCCAGGTGCTGTCGGTCGAGGACGTGGTGTGCCGGTCCGGGCCCGACGACATAATCGGCTGCACCGCACCAACGGGCGGATTCACGTTCTCCCGAGGTATCAACTACACCTACTGATTCGGACGTTGCAGGGTGTCAGCCCACAGGCCACACTTGGACCCACCATGACGAACTACGATCTGCGCGCGAATCCACGGAAATTGCGGCCGCGGCCGGCGGTCCCGCGCGAGGTGGCGGTCGAGTTGACGCCCAGTGGGGTGCCTGTTGCCGAGCGCGACTTCTTCATCGAGGAATTCCGAGGGGTCACGATCGTGATTGCCCTTCCCCTGGTGAGCATCGCTGCGCTGGAAGCAGCGGAACGTACGGTCGGTGAGTTCGTCACGGGCGACACGCGATTCATCTTCGTGGTTCCGGCCGATTCCGTTCCGGAGGTCACCACCGCGGTCGGAGGTGTGGCCATCGACGGCGTGACGGTCTGGAACGACGAGTCCGTCGCCCGTCTGTGGCTCGCAATCGCAGACTCGGAATGTGTCGTGATCGGTACGAAGGCAGCCGCAGTCGCACGAACCGCCGGCACTGTGTCTGCGAGTGTGCGGGCCTCGAAGATGGTGCTGACCGATCCGGGTGGGGGTTGGGGTGATCCTCCTCGCAGCTTCGCCGACATCGACCTGCACCGCGAGCGCCTGGTCGCCCACCTGGCCGAACGGGGACTCGACGATTTCCCGCACGCGGCCGAGGCGGCACTTGCCGGCGGTGCATACAGCGTAAATCTCTGTCGTGCTGAGGATCTCGAATTCGAGCTGTTCACATTCGACGGCCGGGGGACCGTTCTGACTCAAGGACGCTACCTTCACTTGGCCTCGCTGCAGGTGGACGATTTCTCTGCAATCGAGGCGCTGGTCGCACAGGGAGTACGAGAAGGGGTTCTCAAGCAGCGCAGCCGGATCGAGATTGCCAGGATGGCGGTCGGAGGGCTCGGCGCACGAGTGCTACGAACCGGGCACCTCGCCGGCATCGTCGGACTCGAGGTTGACCTTTATGCCGGAACAGGATTCGCCGAAGTATCGGGTCTGATCACAGTCGCCGAGTTTTCCGGACTTGGAGCGGGTGGCCTACTGATGGACGGATTGTTGGAGGTCTGCCGCACCAGGGGTATCGCGAATCTGTTCGCGGTGACCGTCAGTGGTGAGGCCGCAGAATTCTTCGGTAAGCGCGGCTTCGTCGAGGTCGAGCGCAAGGCCGTGCCCGCAGCGAAATGGGAAGACTACGACGCTGATCGACTCGAGTCTGCTCGTTGTTTTCTGCGATCAGTAACAACCACCGAGAAGACCAGACAGTCGGCACCGTAGCGGACGCTTCCGAACCAGCCTTGGAAGAGTCGGTCATCGATCACGATGCTCCACAAGGAAGTTGAGCACGGGCCGGGGACAGAAACCTAGACCTCTCCGAGGCGTTCCTGTGTCCGTGCGGTGCAGGCTGTCGCAGGAGCGAGAAGGTAGGCGAAGAGGTAGCTCGACGCTGTCACGGCCGCCTGTGCGATCCACCAAGGCGGGAATTCGTCCGTATCGGTGGAGATTTCACCAGCGGTCACGGCCAGCCAGCACAGGGCCGCAGCGGTCACCAGCGTGACCGCTGCCGCGGTGCACGTGGCGAATCGGTGTCGCCAGCTGCGGTGCGATCGAGCGGGCCACACGCGATTCGACCACAACGCGTAGCGGCCCCCGCCGACCGCGATCACGCCGACCAACAGCCCGGCCAGAGCACCACAGAACGCAGGAATCAGCAGCAGCGCCAACCAGGACATGGACCCTTCCAGAGCCCAGGGGAGCATGACAGCCACACCTGTGCAGGCACCGGTGAGAGCAGCGACCCTCAGTTCCTTCTCGACCCAGTCCACTGTTCCACTAGAACACGTCGGCTGTCGCTTCGGCCTCGAAGTCGCTGTCTCGCCGCTCACGTTCATACATAGACCAGTTCACGCCGGACAGTGCATATTGCCTCGACTCGAACTGTCGATCAGGACTGCCGCTCGACGCCCCTTGCAAGTCCCTCGTACGTCTCCTACGGGTTCATGCGTCCATGATCGCTGTCACTTGTGCGGCGAAATGTACGAAGCCCGGTCAGGATTGCGGCCGCAGCAAGCAAACAAGCAGCCACCCATGACCAGGCCGAAAACTCACCGTCCTGAGTTCGAATCACCGAAATAACGGCCCACAGCAACGCCTGCGCCGACCAGAAGAGAACCCACCATTTTCCGCTCGGAAAATTCACCCTCAACTCCTCGCATTCTTGAAGAGATCCCATGCACTGTTCACAGAGAATTGTGGTCGTTCCATCACAACAAGCAAACGGCGATGCGAGGCCGCTCCGCAGGAGATTACGAGACGAAATCCGCGAGCCCGGGGGGCACCTGCAAAATTACAAGCTAGCCGCCATCCAGCGTTCGACCTGACATAATGTTGATTATCGGCAAAACTACGACCTGCAGTTCGACGACCTCAGGCCTCGAAGTTGTCGATTCGACTGCAGCGCTGCACTGTTCATTTTTCGAGTCGATGTGACGCGGCTCGGCGGTGTTGGAATCTTCGAGAGCAATGTGTCGCGCATCCGGTGATCGGCTCTCGCGGCAGGTCCGTTGTTCGTCCGATGCGATGAGATCGGCACACTCGAATCGGGTTGTTCGCACCACCCTTCCCGTCTCTGCCAGCCAAGGTTTCGTCACTGTGACAAAAGCAAGTAATCGCCGGGTCTCGATGTTTACCGTCGCGTTGGCCGAATGTGCTGGCTACCGCACACTTACTCTCGTTAACATTCGTCGATGGTCGCATTTGCTGAGACATCCCGTCGCCGGAGCTCGAACCGCCGAGTTGCTGCCGTGGCGATCGGGCTGTTCGCCGTTCTCGGCCTCGTCGGTTGCTCCGACGGCTCGTCCGCAGACGCCAATTTCGAGGGTCTGACATCGGGTCAGCGCGTCTACGACCGAACGGGCTACTCGCTGGATCCAGCGCAGACCGCGGACATCCAACGTCAGTTGGAGAACTTGAAATCCGAAACCGGCGCGGATGTGATCACGTACGTGCGTGAACTCGACGCGGATTCGGATGACACGTTGGATCAGGTCGAAGCCCTTCAGCAACGATGGGTGTCCACGGCAGGTATCGACCAGGACACCGCGGGCGCGATCCTGATAAACCGGGAGCCTGGACAACTCGACGAGGCTCGTGCGGGCATCTTCCTCGGCAGCACGTACGACGACGGCAACGTTCCACGGGACGAACAAGAGGCGATCGTCGAGGATGTGCTGATTCCGCCGCTGCGAGATGGTGACGTCGCGGGCAGCTTGACCTCAGGGATCGACCGCCTGAGGTCCGACATTCGTAACGGTCCACCGGTGACGGCCCTGGACAGGTTCGCCGACGGTCCCGGTTCGACCTGGCTGCCGTGGGCCGGGTCGGTGATCTCGATTGTGGGACTGCTCCTGGTGGCAGCGCTGTTCCGCGGTCGCGCGAAATCGACTGTCTCTCGACAATCTCCGACCACAGTGCGACCGGACCAGGCCACCGATGCCGCGTACGCGACCGCCCTCGTACACCGCAGCGCGCAGCCCAGCGGTATGCCGGGAACGGTACTGGCACTCGCCGCCGCCGACGCGCTCACCTTCGAGCCAGACAAGAAGCCGGGAAAGTTCGACAAAGGGACCGTCAGGATCAGGCTTCTGGATCGAACACGTGCCCGCGGAGAGGTTCAAGAGGCGGTCTGGTCGATGCTTGCAGATCGTGCCGAGGACGATGTCGTACCCGGTGACGAGTTGAAGAAGGTCGCGCGGGGTCCCGGCGTGACGAAAAATCTCGTGGACACAAGACTGCGGGCCGGCGGATTCGTTGCCGATGGCACGGGCCGACGCCGGCTAGTTCTGGCCGGTCTGGGCGTGCTCGGTGGCGTCGTCGCCGTCGGTGGAATCGCCGTTGCCACCTCGGGAGCCCAGGCAATGTGGTTCGCAGTAATGGCATCGGCCCTCCTCCTCGTTGCAGGGCTGTCGACGGCGATCGTGTACTCCCGGTTCTCGGTCGCCGGACTGGACGCCTCTCGCCCGTGGGAGGCCTACCGCGACGGATTGAAGCAGGCCGCCAAGGACGACGACGAGTCGGTCGATTTGAACGCCGCCCTTCCGGATATCGTCGCGCTCGGCCTGGCCCCGGCTTTTCGGAAACGGCTCGAGGCCGCAACCGACCCCGGGAGTGACACGCCGCTGCGAGCCTTCACCTCACCCGCGGGTGCCAACTACGCGGCGGGAGACCCGGTGGTCCTCCCCTGGGCTGCGTTCTCCGGGGTGTTCGTCTCCAGCGGTAGCGGATCCGTTGCTTCGGGTGGAGGTGCAGGTGGAGGAGGCGGAGCGGCAGGCAGTACCTGATCGATCGGTCGACGAACCACCTCGTTCGGCTCGATCGCGGTTCGGCGGGCCGCGAACCAGGAACTGAACATCGGGAAAGTCCGATCCTGGTCCCCGCTTCCAGCTACCGTGCTCGGAGGCTCACAATCTCTACCAGGGGTTCTCATGATCGCGGTACGCGCACTCTTCGCTGAGTCGGTTCACCCGTCCGAATCTCGACGGGAAAATCCGGTCGTGCTGGACCTCGATGCCGGTCGAGTCAAGATCACGCAATTCTTCATCGGTGCGGCCACAGTCGTCATCGGGCTGATCGGACTGCTCAGTGCGCCCAGCGAAGAATACGACGGGATCGGTGTCGTCGTCGTGGTGCTCGTCAGCCTCACGACGTTTCCCGTGTCACTCCGATGGTTCATCGGTGGGTGGCCGACGCCGAAAGCGCTCGTTGCCTACGTGGTCTATGCCGACGTATCGATCGGTGCGTGCCTGCTGCTCAAACAAGATCTACTCACCGCAATCGGCGGCACCGTGCTGTTCGCAGTGGTCACCATGTTCGCAGTCATCGCCGTGCGGCCGCTCGTGTATTGGATCCACATGGCCGCAACCGTCCTCGTTCTCGCGATCGTGTGCGTCAGGGCCGCCCTGAACGATGCCGCCAGTGGGTGGGTCGTGATTGCTCACTCACTCACCATGCTGCTCATGTTCGGAGCACCGATGATCCTGGTCATCTACGTCAGTGAATTGCGCTCCCGTGCACAGCAGTCGTTGGTCGACCCGCTGACCGGCCTGCGTAATCGTCGTGGGCTCTTCGCCGCGGTCGAAACAATTCTCCTGACTTCGCACAAAGATCGATCTGCCCAGATGAGTGCTGTGGTACTCGACGTGGACGGCATGAAGCACGTGAACGACACGTTCGGTCATCACACCGGCGACGCCGTTCTGGTCGATCTGGCGCAACATCTGCGGGCAGTCACCTCACACAGCTGGGTGGTTGCCCGACTCGGCGGCGATGAGTTCGCCTGTGTATCCGTGGCGGAACCGGGGACCACGGAGCCGCGCATCGATGCCCTGGCGGCTGCCTTGTCCGACACACGAGTGATGTCGGGCCTCTCGGTCAGCGTGGGGTCGGCTACCACCGAAGTGGGCGTCGGCGATTCGGAACAGGCCATACTGCTCCTGCTCCGAACCGCCGACGCCGAGATGTACCGCGCGAAGAGCGCCAGAAAACAGAGTGGCGACTACCGCGGTTCTGTGCAGGGCTGACTACTCCCCTGCGGCGTTGTACGGCGTGCGCAATCACTGGGTGCAGATGTAGGACTCGCCCCGCAGGCTCATCTGGTGTTGTCCGGCAGGTGCGGCTCGTCGGACTCGGGTTCGACCGCGTCGCCTACGGGACCTGGTGCACCTTGTCCAACTTGATCCGCGAGCTCCAATCCCGCGCCTGCGTACACGTTGAATGCGATGTCCACACCGTGTTCCTTGGCCCACTGCACTTCGTCGTCGTAGCGAGCCACAGCTGCAACGGTTCCACTGAACCCGGATTCGCGCAGACAGGCGAGTGCCGTGACATTGGCTCCGTGACGCGGCATCGCGAGTACCGCGATCCGCACGGACTCCGAGTGCCGCAGTTGATGCCAGAAATCGAGGTCGGTGGCGTCTCCTTCGATGACGCGGAAGCCCTGAGCGGCGAGGCGTCGGATACGAGGCCCGTCGTAGTCGACCCCCACCACGTCGAGACGGTAGTGATCGGTGAGCCGCTCGTACGCCGCGAACCCCACTCGCCCCATTCCGATCACGACGACCTCGGCGTCACCGGCATCACCGGAACGTTCTTCTGGGTGCAGGCTGCGCTCGTCCTGCTCGGGCAAACGTGTCGCGATCTTCTCGACCATCAGGTGCCCACGACCGTTGACCAGAGCCGACGCAACGAAACTCAGCGCCACTGCGATCGACATCTCGACCAGCCAAGCCGGGGCCAGAAGGCCGGTCGTCACCCCTACCGAAACGACGATCAGACCGAACTCGGAGTAGTTCATCAGGCTCAGTCCGGCAAGGAGCGCGGTGCGATACCGCAACTTCATCATGGCGAACAGCGCCACGTACAGCACAGATTTGAGTGGCAGTAGAAGCACCATGAGCAGGGCGACGCCAAGACTGGGCAGGTCCGGTAACCCGGACAGACCGATCGAGACGAAGAAGCCCACGAGCAGCAGTTCCTTGATGTGGAACAGCGAACGCGACAGTTCCGACGAGGCCGAGTGCGATGCCAGCAACACGCCGATGACGAGTGCGCCCAGGTCACCCTTCAGCCCCAGGGCGGAGAACAATGCGTAACCGGGGACCAGCGCCATCACGATGCCGAACAGCGATTGCATCTCGCCGTGGCCGAGCCCGCTCCATATCCTTCGAAGGACCCGCGTCAGTGGCCACAGAAGTACGAGCAGCAGCGCCCAGGGGCTCGGCAGCGTTCCACTGGTGACGGTCAGGAACACCACGGCAACGATGTCCTGCATCACCAGCACGCCGATCGCCACGCGCCCGTACAGAGCGTGCGACTCCCCTCGCTCCTCGAGTACCTTGACCACGAAGACAGTGCTCGAGAAAGACATGGCGAAGGCAAGCAACGCGATCGTCGTCAGGCTTTGCCCGGACAACATGGCCAGTCCTGCGACGGCAGCCAGCCACAGGACGGTGGTGCCGACCACGATGCTGACCACCAGATGGACCGAGGTCGTCAACCACACTTCTCGGCGCAACAGGATACGGACGTCGAGTTTGAGGCCGATGGCGAACAACAACAGGGTGACGCCCAGATCTGCCATCAGTTCGAGCTGGGGCAGCTCACCGACGTCGAGGGCATTGATGACGAATCCGGCAGCGAGAAATCCGACGAGAGGAGGTAGACGAACCACCATGGCGAGTCCGCCCAAACCGAAGGCGATGACGAGGTAGATCGCGGCAACTGTCATGCACGGTCCCTTGGCTGGTGGACGGCAACCGGACCTCCAACGGATCGACGACATCGGCGGATGCCGTCGGAGTTGTCACCAGTATCCCGGCAATCCGGATATTTCACAGCGAACGGCACCGAACGGGAACGGCGATCGACGAAGTGCGTGCTTCGTCGATCGCCGTTCCGAGATCAGCTGCTGCCGAACCCCGGTCGGGGCGGTATCAGAGCTCGAATTCGGCCGGATCGATTCCGACCGCGAAGCACGCGTTGCGCACTGCTGCCTTTTCGTGATCGTCGAAATGACCGTCTGCGCCGCCGATGATGATGCCGATCTGGATGACCGCCCGCGCCTGATCGGGCTTCGCCTTCAACTTGCCGATCGTCGCTGTCGCCTCGACCTTTCCGAAGTCGAAATCTCCCTGCAGCTTGTCGCAGTACCAGTCGAATTTCTGCCGAAGTTCGTCGGGCTCGAACACCCGCAGAGCCTCGTTGCCGGCGATCAGAGATGCTGTCTTCTGACGCTCGGCAGGATCGATGGTGCCGTCCGCCGCCGCGATCAGCGCACACATCGCCATGCTGCCGTTGGCGAACTCCTTGTTCTTGAACTGGCTGGTCTTGGTCTGCAGCTGCCCGTTCAGTTCCTGTGCCTTGGACTTGAGTTGATCCCAGAACGCCATGGAGCTCCTCACTTGTCGAAGCCCGCGCAGTCGCGCGGACCTCGGACCATTGTCCATGGAGTCGGTGAACGGTTGGGCAACCCCAGTTCAGCGCAGTCGTTCCGCGTCGCGCGCTTTGGCCAACAGTTCGACACACAGCCGGTGCAACTCGGTGGCGTCGGCCCCTTCGACGACTGCGGTGCTGACGTCCTCGGCTGCACATCGCACCTCGAACGCACGGTCGGCTGCCGCGGACGCCTCCTCGGCGGTCAGTACGACGGCGTCGTCCGGAATCGAGGTCCCTTTGGTCGAACTGCGCTGTTCGTACGCGCGTTGGCGGCAGGATTGACGGCAGTATCGCCGTTTACGGCCGGTGCCGGTGTCGGCAACCGGGCGCCCGCACCAGGCGCACGTCTGCTCACGGCGGGTTCTGACGGACATGGTCGTTCAGCCTACTGCGACCCCGAGGTAAGATTCGTCGACAAGCTGCGCCGATGAGACCGCACAGGAGCTCATCGGCTCGGGAACGAACCGACGCGCGGCGACGTTGAAGATCAGTGGGTAGACGGTGTAGTTCGATGTCGACGGATGACCTCGATGCACCTACCTACTATCGATGGAGAGGACTTCACCATGGCAGATCGTGTACTTCGAGGTAGTCGACTGGGAGCGGTCAGCTACGAGACCGATCGTGATCACGACCTGGCACCCCGGCGCGTTGCACGGTATCGGTGCGACAACGGCGAGGAGTTCGACGTACCGTTCGCCGACGATGCCGAAATTCCCGGAACCTGGGCGTGCCGCAACGGTCTCGAAGGCTCGCTGATCGAGGGCACCGCCCCCGAGGCCAAGAAAGTCAAGCCTCCGCGCACTCACTGGGACATGCTGCTCGAGCGTCGATCGGTCGACGAGCTGGAGGAACTGCTCAAGGAGCGCTTGGACCTGCTGAAGGTGAAGCGCCGCGGCGCATGATCGCCGTCGACTGCACCGCCTGATCGAAAACAATCCGGCGGTGCAGTTTTTTTATTCTTTTCGGGCTTTCTGGATGTTTTCGATCGCTTTGTTGCATTGATTGTCGCTCGGTCACGAGTTCCAATACGATCGAGTGGCGGTGTCGCAGGCCCGGTGTCATCATCGTGTATCGATTTGTCACAAGTGTGGCGGTTCGCACATGGGTCGCCGTAACAGTTGTCGGAAAATACCGATAAACCCCAGCAACTGAAGACGAAAACATCAGGGGGCATTAACTCGTGAGCCAGGATTCTGATCAGCGCTCCTCCGACGCTCTGCGTACAGCTGCCTCCGAAGCAGAATCGGAAGGTCATCGCGCAGTCGGCGAGCAGAAGCTTGCGGAGTTGCGCCGCGAGTTGGACGGAATCGACGAAGTGCTCCGCGCTGCAATTCGAGATCGCATCGATGTGTGTGTACGCGTTGCACACGTAAAACGCGACCATTCCATTCCGATGATGCAACCCGGCCGCGTCGGACTCGTGACCGAGCGTGCCCGCGAATTCGCGTCGGCCAACGGTCTCTCCCCCGACTTTCTCGAGGAGTTGTACCGATCGATGATCGCCGAGGCGTGCCGAGTCGAGGATTTGATCATCGATTCTCCCAAGTCCGGGCTCGGCCTCGACAGTGAACGGTAGAGGCACGCGATGACGCTCAACACGCTCCTGGTGGACAATTACGATTCCTTCACCTACAACCTGTACAGCCTCCTCGCGGAGGTGAACGGTCGTCCGCCCACGGTGGTCAAGAACGACGTCGAGTGGAGTTCTCTGGACTTCGACGCCTATGACAACATCGTCGTTTCTCCCGGTCCCGGTCGCCCGGATCTGGAGCAGGACTTCGGCATCAGCGCACGTGTGATCCTCGAATCCGATCTGCCGATACTCGGCGTGTGTCTCGGGCATCAGGGCCTGTGTCATCTGTTCGGAGGCAGCGTCGACCTCGCGCCTGCCCCGATGCACGGCAGGATCACCGACATCACTCATACCGGGGTCGATCTGTTCGCCGGAATTCCATCGCCGTACTCGGTGGTGCGGTATCACTCACTGGTGGTGACACGAACCCCTGCCGAGTTCGAGGAAGTTGCGTGGACACCCGACGGCCTGGTCATGGCGGTTCGGCATCGCAGCAAGCCGATGTGGGGCGTTCAGTTTCATCCCGAGTCGATCAGTACCGAATACGGACGCGAGTTGCTCGCCAACTTCCGCGACCTGACGCTCGCGCAGTCGAGCGCGCCGAGTGCTGTGGGTACCCAGGACTCGAAGTTCACCATCGAAACACGCTCGCTCGACGAGGCTTTCGATTCCGAGGAGGTATTCGGTGCGCTCTTCGCGAACGGCTCGAAGAGCTTCTGGCTGGACGGAAGCGCTGCACTGGAGCCCGAATGCAGGTTCACCGTCATGGGTGACTGTTCGGGTCCGCACGCGGAGTACGTGACCTACTCGGTTGCCGAGACCACGGTGACCGTGCAGGGTGCCGATGGAAGAACCGAGCACATCCACTCCACCTTCTTCGATTACATCGATGCTCAGCTGCGCGAGCGGGCTACTCCCCCTCGCCACGACCTGCCGTTTGCCTTCGGACTCGGATACGTCGGGTACCTGGGATACGAACTCAAGGCCGATACCGGTGGGCAGCTGGTACACACAGCTGCGACACCCGACGCTTCGATGGTCTTCGCCGACCGCGCGCTGGTGTTCGACCATGAGGCGGGCACCCTCTATCTGATGGGGTTGGCCACCACCCCCGGGGACCCGGTGTTGGCTCGGTGGTTCGATTCGGTCACCGCCACCCTGCGCGGGCTGTCCGGACGAACTCCCGCGAGCGACCGTTCGGGTGCGCCGTCGTCCGGGACTCCGCTGCTCGGGGCCGATCGATCGCTCGAACCCCGCCTCCGCCACGATCGCGACCACTACCTGGATCTGATTGCCCAGTGTCTGGCGGAGATTCGGTCCGGTGAGACCTACGAGGTCTGCTTGACCAACACAGCGACGGTTGCCGGTTCCATCGACGCAGCAGCCACGTACTCGTACATGCGCGAGATCAACCCCACTCCCTACAGCGCCCTGCTGCAGTTTCCCGAGGTGTCGGTGTTGAGCGCGTCCCCGGAGCGCTTCCTGCGCATCGACGCCGACCGTATCGTGGAGTCCAAGCCGATCAAGGGAACACGTCCCCGTGGAGGCACCGCGGAGGAAGACAACGCTCTCAAGGCCGATCTCGTCGCGAACGAGAAGGACAAGGCCGAGAACCTGATGATCGTCGACCTCGTACGCAACGACCTGGCACAGGTCTGCGTGCCGGGGTCGGTACACGTTCCCAAGCTGTTCGACGTCGAGACCTACGCTCCCGTACACCAATTGGTCTCGACGGTTCGTGGTCGCCTGCGTGAGGACGCGTCCGCAGCGGATTGTATTCGCGCCGCGTTTCCTGGCGGATCGATGACCGGTGCGCCGAAGATCCGCACCATGGCGATCATCGACAAGCTCGAAGACGGTCCGCGCGGTGTGTACTCGGGTGCCATCGGCTACTTCTCGATCACCGGTACCGCTGATTTCTCCATCGTGATCCGCACGATCGTGGCCACCGAACACGAAGTGACGTACGGGGTCGGTGGCGCGATCGTCGCGCTGTCGGATCCCGACGAAGAGTTCGAGGAGACAATGGTCAAGGCTGTGTCGATGCGCCGTGCACTGACCGGTAGAACGACGAAGAGCGAGTAAGGCGCACGCGCCTCACCCGCTCTTCGTCGTGCATCGGCTCGACGCCGACGTGCCTTACGGAGTAGCGAAGTACTCGAAGACGGCAGGCTGCGCCTGCGGATTTCCGTTGGACGTTCCGATGACTGCGCCTGCGACCGTACCGATCACGGTTCCGATGATGCACCCCGAGATGAAGTTCGGGAAGATCGAGACACAGCCGATGGCGAAACCGAGGCCCGCGCCGATCGCTGTGCCGACGCCGCCGCCGTTGTTCCAGCCGATAGCGAGCTGATTGACCATGTTGTCGAATGCCTGCTGCTTGGTCTGCGGGCCCGCGACCTCGGCGACGGGAACCGTCTGCGGCGTCAACGTCAACTCTCGACCCTCGGCCCCGATCAACGGTGCGATCGAGTAGACGGTGCCGTTGACGGTGTACTCCAGCGGAACAGAGGCGATCGTTGCACCGGCCTGGTCGATGATCGACACGGTCTCGCTCGTGGCGTCGACCCGGAACAGTCCGGCGTCGAGGATGGTGGTGACCGTTCCGTCCGGGTTGACCGAGGTCTCGTAGTTCACCGGATCCGACGACGGGTCTGCTACGGCGTGGCCCGCTCCGGTGGCTACCGCAGCGGTCAACGCCACCGCGACCGTTGCTGTTCTGATCAGTTTCACTGTGTCCCCTGGTAGTAGTGATTCGCGTTCGACAGCATTCGCATCGAATGCCGATGTTATTCGTACTCGTGCTCTTCGAGGTGAAGAACACACCAAACGTTATTCGGGTGTATTGCCGAGATGTGAATCGACTACCGGACCGATCACCGTGGCAGCATCGCCATTGGTCATCTCGTTGTGGAAAACGTCGACATCGTGGATGACGATATCTCCTGTCACATACGGACGCCATTCTTGCGGGGATCGAACAATTCCATCGCTTGCGCCCTTAGTTGCGGAAAAGAACAAGACATCTCCGTCGAACACGTCGGGGATGAACTCGGCCATTATCCGAGTCGAGTTCTCGAATCCCGCACTGATACGCCGGAGGTGGTCGGCGGAAACTCCGGTCGTCTGGCCCAGCGACTCGTCGAGTAGCTCCACACCTCGCTCGTAGGTCAACGGCTCGGTCGACGGCAGACCCGTCAGGTCGAGCCCCAACCCGGCAAGCAAGTTCTCGACGCTCAATCCCCCATCGGCGGTGTCGTCACCGTGGCCTTCGACGTAGCTGTCCAGCAGCGCGAGTGTGCCGACGTCGCTGCCGGTGCTGCGCAGTTCCACTGCTATCGCATGAGCGAGCGAGCCGCCGAGCGACCATCCGAGTAGGTGATAGGGACCCACCGGCTGGACCGCGCGAATCTCGTCGGCGTACCGGTGTGCCAGGTCGCGAATCGAGCCGAAGCTCGACCCTTCCACGATGGACGGCAGTTGCAGCCCGTACACGGGACGGTCATCGCTCAGGTGCGAGACGAGCCCGGCGTATCCCCAGGACAAACCGATTCCGGGGTGAACGCAGAACAACGGAGCCTTTGCCCCCGTCCCGCGCAACGGAATCACCACGCCGAACACCGAATCGAGATCGGCACCGCCGGCGTCCGCATCCGCGGCGACCCGTGCGGCCAACCCGGCAGGCGTCGGATCGACGAACAACGCTTGCAGCGGGACCCGGACTCCTATGGCGTTCTCGATGGCGGGCACGATCTTCGTGGCCACCAGCGACGTTCCGCCCAGCTCGAAGAAGTTGTCGTCCATGCCGACCCGATCGACCCCGAGAACCTGAGCGAACGCGTCGGCGATCGCAGACTCCACGTCGCTGGTCGGTGCCCGATACGGAGTTGTCGACGTCGTCAGCTCGGGAACCGGCAGTGCCCGGCGATCGAGCTTGCCTACCGGAGTCAATGGAATGTCGTCGAGCTCGATGATCGCCGACGGAACCATGTGGCGTGGAAGCATTTTGGCGACGCGATCGCGCAGCCCTTCGGTGTCGAGCGATCCGCCGTCCGCTGCGAGAACGTAGGACACCAGCACCGTGTCACCGGATGCGGCCGTATGTCCGATCGTGGCGGCGAATCCGACCTGCTCGTGCTCGGTGAGCGCGGAGTCGATCTCACCGAGTTCGATACGGAAGCCGCGCACCTTGACCTGGAAATCGCTGCGTCCGACGAACTCGACGACCCCTGCGCTCCCCCAGCGTACGACGTCGCCGGTTCGGTACATCCGGTCTCCCGGGGTACCGAACGGGTCGGCGACGAATCGCTCGGACGTGAGTCCGAACCTGCGCAGGTAGCCGCGTGCAGTGCCGGGTCCGGCGATGTACAACTCGCCCGAGACTCCCGCCGGTACCGGCCGCAGACGTGCGTCGAGCACCATGAACCGGAAACCGGTTCCCGGCCTGCCCACGTCCACCGTGCCACCGGGGATCAACGGTCCGCCGACACTTGCCTGAATGGTGGTCTCGGTAGGACCGTAGCCGTTGAACATCTTGCGGCCCGGCGCCCATTTCGCCACCAGTTCCGGAGTGCATGCCTCACCGCCGACAGCAAGGACGCGAACGGTACCGAGTCGTGACTCGTCGATCGACGACAATGCCGCGGGTGTCAGGAACGCATGCGTGACGTGTTCTGCTTCGAGCAGGTCGGCCAACTCGCCGCCGCCGAAGACCCCCGGCGGAACGATCACCACGGTAGCTCCCACTCCGAATGCCATCGTCAGCTCGTAGATCGACGCGTCGAAGCTCGGCGACGCGATGTGCGAGACACGTGAATCCCGGGTGGGACGGAATCGCTCGAGCACCTCGGCCTGGAGGTTGGCCAAGCCACGGTGTCGTACTGCGACGCCCTTCGGCCGCCCCGTCGAACCCGAGGTGTAGATCAGGTACGCGGGGTGGTCGACATGCAGCGTCGCCGTCCGATTCGCGTCGGTCACCGCATCGGCCGGGTAGCGAGACAACTCGGCCGATATCTCCGGATCGTCCAGAACCAGCCACGGGATGGTGTCGGGCAGCGATCGGCTGCTGTCGATATCGGTGAGACCCATTGCCGCACGGGAGTCCTCGAGCATGTGCTCGATTCGGTCTGTCGGGTAGTTCGGATCGACAGGCAGGAATGCTGCGCCGGTCTTGGCCACTGCCCACACCGACAGCACCGACTCGATCGATCGAGGCAGCGCCAACGCGACGAAGGTCTCGGGTCCGACGCCGTAGTCGATCAGCTTCCGAGCGATCCGGTTGGACCAGCTGTCGAGGTCGGCATAGGACAGGCTGACGCCTCGGTAGGTGATGGCAACCGCATACGGGTCGAGAGCGACCGACGCCGCGAGCATTTCCGGCCACGTCCGGACTGCCGCATCGGCGTTTCCTCGCGCCGGTGCCAACGCGTGCTGCTCGTCGGTGCCCAGAATCTCGATGTCCCCGACCACCGTGCGAGGATCGCGCCCGACGGCAGCGAGAACGCGGATCAGTCGAGCCGCAATGGCCTCGACGCTGGCTGCATCGAACAGTGACGTGGCGTAGTCGAACGCGGCCTCGAAGCCGGACGGACGTCCTTCGTCGTCGAAGTTCTCGGACAGCAGCAACTGAAGATCCTGCTTGGCCACGGGTACGTCGAAGTCGAAGCCCTCCACCCTCAGATTCGGAAGCTCGAGCGAGGCCTTCTCGTTGTTCTGGAACGACAGCGCGACCTGAGACAGCGGAGCGTACGCCGTCGAGCGCGTGGGATTGAGAACCTCGACGATTCTCTCGAAGGGCATTTCGGTGTGATCGAATGCGTCGAGATCGTGTGCCTTGACCTGGCCCAGCAGCTGATCGAACGCCAAGGATTCGTCTACTCGGCTCCGGAGCACGAGCGTGTTGACGAACATGCCCACAAGATCGTCGAGCGCCGCGTCACCGCGCCCGGCGACCGGGGTGGTGATCGCGATGTCGTCCGTGCCGCTCAAACGAGCCAGTACCACGGCGAACGCCGCGTGCAGAACCATGAACATACTGGCGTTCTGTTCGCGGGTGATGTCGACGAGGGCCCGATGGATGTCGGCATCGACGGTGAAGTGAACTCGGCCACCGCGGAAATCCTGCGTGGTCGGCCTCGGCCGGTCCGTCGGCAACGGCAGCAGGTCGGGAAGCCCCGCGAGCGCAGTGGACCAGTGCTCGAGCTGAGCCGCGGCCACGCTCGAGGCGTCCTGCTCGTCTCCGAGCAGCGACCGCTGCCAGATCGTGTAGTCGGCGTACTGGACGGGAAGCGGCTCCCAATTCGGGGCCTGTCCTGCACTGCGCGCCGAGTACGCGACAACGACGTCGCGAGCCAACGGTGCCATCGACGCGCCGTCGGCGGCGATGTGATGTACGACCATCGCGAGCACGAAGACGGGATCCTTCGATGCCTCGTCGGTGGGGTCGAGTACCTCGAACAGCTCGACATGCACCGGGATCTCGGTGGTCACGTCGAATCCTCGACCGGCCAACAGAGCCACGCGATCGGTCAGCACAGCGGCATCGATCCGTTCGGACACCACCGCGGGTGCCACCTCGGCAGCCGGATGCACGAGCTGCACCGGGAACTGTGGTCCGTCGGGGAAGGTCGTTCGAAGAGACTCGTGGCGCTGCAGCACATCGACCACCGCAGCAGCCAGCGCAGCAGTGTCCAACTGTCCGGTCAGCTTGACGACCAACGGCACGTTGTATGCCGCCGACGACTTGTCGAACTGGTTGATGAACCACATCCGCTGCTGAGCAAGCGACAGAGGTATGTAATCCGGACGCGACACCGCCACGAGAGCCGGCCGCCGGGTTCGAGTGTCCGCGGCGCCGACAGCGGTCGCCAGACCCGACACCGTCGGGGTCTCGAAGATCGTCCGAACACCGATCGAGGTGCCGAATTCCGCGTTGACGCGGGCGATGACTCGCGTTGCGCTGAGCGAGTCGCCGCCGAGCTCGAAGAAGCCGTCGTCTGCACCGACTCGACTCACTTCGAGGATCTCGGCGAAGATCGCCGCGACAGTGAGCTCGCCGGGCGTTCCCGGCTCGCGGTACGAGGTGGCAGTGCCGAACTCCGGCACGGGAAGTGCGGCGCGATCGAGCTTGCCCACCGGAGTGAGCGGTATCGACTCCAGGACGACGATGGCGCTGGGCACCATGTGCGACGGCAGCGCAGCAGCGAGATGATCGCGCAGGACTGCCGTGTCGAAGGTATCGACCGTCTCGGCCGGGTTGTCCCCCGTCAGGCGCACGTACGCAACGAGAACTGTGGCACCGGTCGGCCCGGGAGTTCCGAACGTCGCCGCGAAGTCGACCGACGGATGGGTCGAGAGCGCGGCGTCGATCTCACCGAGTTCGATGCGGAAACCGCGGACCTTGACCTGAGAGTCGCTGCGACCGACGTACTCGACGGTCAGATCCGGCGACCAGCGCACCACATCTCCGGTGCGGTACATGCGGGCACCGGGAGCACCGAACGGATCGGCGACGAATCGCTCTGCCGTCAGACCCATTCGATCGTGGTAACCGCGAGCCAGGCCGACGCCTGCGAGATACAGCTCTCCCGCCACGCCGACGGGGACCGGCTGCAGCCGTGAGTCGAGAACGACCTCGTACACGCCCCGCACGGGCCCGCCGATCGACACCGGCTCACCCGCCACCATCGGTGCGCTGATGTTGGACATGATCGTGGCCTCGGTCGGTCCGTACCCGTTGAACAGGTTGCGGCCCGGAGCCCACTTGCTGACCAACTCGGCGGGCACGGCCTCACCGCCGACGACGACATCGGCGAACGAGTCGAGCCCGGTCGGATCCACCGACGCCAACGCGGATGGGGTGATGAAGCCGTGGGTGACCGATTCACGGGCCAGCAACGACGCCAGCTCTTCGCCGCCGTACACCGTCGGCGGCACGATCACCATCGTGGCTCCGACACCGAACGCGAGGAGGTACTCGAGAACGGACGCGTCGAAACTCGGCGACGAAACGTGCAGTGTGCGTGAGGCTTTCGTGACCCGATAGCGCTCGCGCTGCTCGGTCGCGAAGTTGTCGAGGCCGGAGTGGGTGACCACGACCCCCTTCGGAACACCCGTCGAACCCGAGGTGTAGATCGTGTACGCGGCGCTCGCGAGGGTGACGCGGCCGTGGCGTTCGTCGTCGGCGATGGGCTCGTCGCTCACCGCGTTCGGACCGTCGGTGGCGAGGTCGTCGAGAACGATCCACGGCACGGTCGACGGCAGATCGTCGAGGTGAGTGCGAGTGGTGACACCGAACGTTGCGCCGGAGTCTGCGAGCATGTGCTCGATGCGATCGGCCGGGTAGTTCGGATCGACCGGTACGAATGCCGCACCGGACTTGGCGACTGCCCACACCGTCAGCACCGACTCGATGGACCGCGCGATTCCGAGCGCGACGAACGTCTCGGTGCGCACGCCATGGCCGAGCAGGATGCGCGCGAGCCGGTTCGACCTACGGTCGAGCTCTCGGTACGTCATGTCTCCGTCGACGCTGCGCAGCGCGACGGCGTCCGGATCGACGGCTGCGGCGTCGGAGAAGATCTCCGGCAACAACCGGGTCGAGCGACCTTCGAGTCCGAATACCGGAGCCAACGAAGCGAATTCGGTGTCGGCCAGCAGTCTGAGCCGAGCCAGTGGCTGCTGCTCGTCCGTGAGCACCGCATCGAGTACACGCTCGACTCGATCGACGATGGCGTGTACATCCTCGATCTCGAACAGTTCGGGCAGGTACTTCGCCTTGAGGTTCAGGCGCTCGTCGACCGACGACACCAGTGTGAGCGGATAGTGCGCGGCGTCGGTGCCGAGGATATCCGTCACCTGCATACCTGCGAAATCCGTTGCAGCAGAAGCTCCGGCGCGATCGACCGGGTACGACTCGAACACCGTCAACGTGTCGAACGCGACCCCGGCACCGGCAGCGCGCTGAATGTCGGTCAGGCCCAGGTAGTGGTGGTCCAACAGCGACGCCTGCTCGGCCTGAACTCGGTCGACCAACGCGCCGAGTGTTTCGGCCCGATCGAGCGTGACCCGAACGGGCAGCGTGTTGATGAAGAGCCCGATCATGCCCTCGATGCCGGGCACCTCCGGCGGCCGACCCGACACGGTTGCACCGAACACGACGTCGTCGCGACCGGTCAGAGTCGCGAGCACGATGCCCCACGCAGTCTGAACGAGTGTGTTCAGAGTGGACCCGCGGCGCGCTGCGAAGTCGCGCAGCGCGGCGGTGGTCTCGATCGACAACGACCGCTCGGTCTCACTGGAGACAGTCGACAACTGTCGACCCCGATCACCGGCGACCAGCAGTGTCGGCTCCTCGACGCCGGCCATCGCGCTGACCCACTGAGCAGTGGAGATCGCGACGTCGCGTTGCCGCATCCACGCGAGGTAGTCCCGGTACGCGGGCACCCGCGGCAGCATCGAGTCGTCCGACTCGGTGACGTACAGCGTGATCAGTTCCTTGACGACCAGAGGCGTCGACCATCCGTCGAGCAGGATGTGGTGATTGGTCAGCAGCAGCCGCCAGTGATCGTCGGCGAGGGTGATCAGCGTGAATCGAAGGAGCGGCGCAGAATCCATCTCGAACCGCACACCGCGATCGGCCGCCAGGACTGTCTCCAGTGCGGCCTCGACGTCGGCTTCACCGCGCAGATCGACCTCGGACCAGGGAACCGTGACGGAATTCTGCACGACCTGCAGCGATTCGCCGGTGCTGTTGTGTACGAAGGCTGCTCGCAAGTTCGGATGACGAGAGACGAGCTTGTTCACAGCGGAGTGCATCCGCTCGGCATCGACGACGCCACGCAGCTCGAGACCGAGCTGCACCATGTAGGCGTCGACGCCTGAGCTGTCGCTACCGACCTCACCTGCGAGGCGAGCATGGAAGAGCAACCCGGCCTGCAGCGGCGACATCGACCACACGTCGTCGAGGTCGGGGAACTGCTTCTCGAGCACCTCGATGGAGCGCTGATCGATGTCCACCAGCTCGAGGTCGGACGGCGTGAAGCCGCCCGCGCCGTCCACCGAGGCGTGCTCGGTGATCGCGGTGAGTGCCTGCGTCCACAGTTCGATCAACCGACCGACCGCGTCGGCATCGAGGACCCCGGCCGGGAACGCGAAGGTTGCGTCGAGTTGCGGGCCGTCGGGTGTCGAGGTGGTGACGGCATTGATGTCCAGTGCAGCCGGTACGGGCATGTCCGGATTCTGCGCGTCGCCGAGTTCGGCGTCGGCCACCGGAATCCAGCCCACATCGGCCATGCCTTCGGTCGATCCGGTCGAGAACCGCCCGAGGTAGTTGAAGCTGACCTGCGGAGCGGCGAACTCGGACAGTGCCTCGGTCCCAGCGGGATCGAGGTACCGCAGCATGCCGTAGCCGATTCCGTGGTCGGGAATCTCCAGCAGCTGCTCCTTGACGGCCTTGATCAGTGCACCGGCGGAGTCTCCACCCGCCAACGCGTCGGCGAGGTCGACCGAACCGAGATCGAGACGCACCGGGAAGATTGTGGTGAACCAGCCGACAGTTCTACCGAGATCGGCTCCCGGGACCACGGCGTCTTCGCGGCCATGGCCCTCGAGCGTGATCAGCGCGCTGCGTACAGCGGCACCGCGTTCGCGACGCCAGGCCGTGAGAGCCAGGGCCAACCCGGCCAGGAGGCCGTCGTTGACGCTGCCCCGGAATACCTCGGGCACCGTGGTCAGCAGACGCTCGGTGACCTCGACCGGAAGTGAAGTGCGGATACGTTGCACGGTGGCGTCGACGTCGACGCGCTTGTCCAGTGGTCGCGAACCGATCGTCGGATCGTCACCACTGAGGATCCGCTGCCACAACCCGAGCTCGTCGCCGCGGCTCGCGGTGACCTCGGTCAGTCCGGTGGACCACCGCCGCATCGACGTTCCGACAGGCGCCAGCACAGTCTCGCTGCCCGCGACGATCTGGCTCCATGCCGTCGCCAGATCCGGAACGAGGATGCGCCACGACACGCCGTCGATGACGAGGTGATGCGCGACGACGAGGAGTCGCCCGGACCCGTTCGGGCCCTGGAACCACACCATCTGCACCATGACACCGTCGGCAGGGAGCAGTCGATCCGCGGCGGCGTCGAGTTCTGTTGCGGCACGGGAGGAGAACTCGGCACCATCGACCGAATCGACCGAGACCGCGTGGATGACCGACGCGGCGGACACCGTGCCGATCGGAGACACTTCCTCGTGCCAGATGCCGTCCGCATCCTCGAACAACCTGGAGCGAAGCATGTCGTGACGATCGAGCACAGCCTGGACGGTGCGTTCGAGAGTGTCGCTCTCGATGTCGAGCGGCAGCTGAAGCAGTGCCGTCTGCGTGTAGCGACCGAAGTCGGTACTGCGATCCAACATCCAACGCACGACCGGTGTCAGCGGTAGCGATCCGACTCCCCCACCGGCGAGTTCCTCCAGCACGACGACGTCGCCGCCCAGAACGACCACCTCGGCCAACGCCGCGACGGTCTTGCGCTCGAAGATGTCGCGCGGAGCCAGGACGAGACCGGCTGCCTTGGCGCGTGAGACCAGCTGGATGGACATGATGCTGTCGCCACCGAGCGCGAAGAACGAGTCGTCGACGCCGACGGTGTCGAGGCCGAGGACGTCGGCGAACAGTCCGGCGAGGATCGATTCGACTTCGGTTGCCGGCAAACGACTTTCGGTCACGTTGGCGGAGAAGTCCGGAGCCGGCAGTGCTCGGCGATCGAGCTTTCCGTTGGCCGTGAGCGGCAACTCGTCCAACACGATCAGCGCAGCCGGAACCATGTAGGACGTCAGCGAGTGTCCGACGAAATCGAGAACGGCGGCGTGGTCGAGTGTTCGACCTGCTTCGGCGACGACGTATCCGATCAGTCGATCACCGGACCCGTCGTCCCTGACCGAGACCACGGAGGCCGCGACACCGTCGTATGCCAGCAGGGCGCTCTCGATCTCGCCGAGTTCGATGCGGAAGCCGTGCAACTGAACCTGCATGTCACTGCGGCCCAGGTACTCCAGAGCCCCGTCGCGATTCCAGCGGGCCGTGTCGCCGGTGCGGTACATCCGTGCGCCCGCCCCTCCGGACGGATCGGCGACGAAACGGGTGGCAGACAGGCCCGCACGACCGAGGTAGCCGCGAGAGAGCTGTGCCCCCGAGACGTACATTTCGCCGGTCACACCAGGCGGTACCGGGTTGAGACGCGTATCGAGAACAGCGACGTGCAGCGCGGGAATGGCCTGGCCGATGACGCTGGCCGACGCCGAAGCGGCGAACTGTTCGGTGAGGGCGAGATGACTCACGTGGACGGTCGTCTCGGTGATGCCGTACATGTTGACCAGCGTCGGGGCGGACTCGTCGTGTCGGGCGTACCAGCGACCCAACTGACCGAGATCGAGTGCCTCGCCGCCGAAGATCACGTAGCGCAGCGACAGAGATTCGGAGTCCGCGCCGGCAGCGAGGTCTCCGGTGGCCACTCGGTCCGCTTCCGCGAACTGGTAGAACGCCGTCGGCGTCTGGTTGAGCACCGTGACCTTCTCGCGTACCAGCAACTCGCGGAAGAGCTCCGGGGAGCGTGCCGTGTAGTAGTCGACGACGACGAGCGTTCCACCGTGCAGTAGTGGTCCCCACAGCTCCCATACCGAGAAGTCGAACGCGTACGAGTGGAACATCGTCCAGACGTCGCGATCGTCGAAATCGAAGAGATCTGCTGTGTTCGCGAACAGCGTCGCCACGTTGCGGTGCGCGATCTGCACGCCCTTGGGGCGACCGGTACTGCCCGAGGTGTAGATGACGTAGGCGATCGAGTCGGCGCTGGTGCTACCCGAGCGGTCCGCGTCGGTGAGCGGCGCGCCCGACACACCGCTCAACTCGGCGAGCAGCTCGGGTGAATCGATGAGAAGGACATCGAGGTCGGAGGCGGGAACGGCTGCACTGTCTTCGACCGTGGAGATCACGCAGACGGGTGACGCGTCCTCGAGCATGAACGACAGGCGGTCGGCCGGGTAGGAGACGTCGATCGGCAGGTAGCCGCCACCGGACTTGATCACTGCGAGAAGAGCCACGATCAGCTCTTCGTTGCGCGGCATCGCGACCGCAACGAGCGATTCCGACGTCACTCCGCGCCCGACCAGGACACGTGCCAGCCGGCTGGACCGTTCGTCCAGTTCGGCGTAGCTGAGCGAGCGATCGCCGAAGACGACCGCACGTGAATCGGGGAATCGCGAAGCGGCGGTGGCGAATCGATCGGCCAACGTCGCGTCGGATGCCACCAGCCCAGCGTGGTTCCAGTCACCCGTCATGGCGTCGAGCTCACCCGGAAGCAGCAGATCGATGTCGCCGACGACGCGCTCGGGATCGGCCGTCACCGCGGCGAGTACGGCGCGCAATCGTGCCGAGAACTCCTCGACGGACGCTTCCTCGAAGAGGTCGACCGCGTAGGTGATCGCGGCGGTCATCCCCGACGGGGCGCCGGAGTCGTCGTACTGCTCCGCGACGGTCAGCTGCAGATCGAATTTCGCGACGTGCGCGTCGATGTCGACGGCTTCGACCGTGAGCTCCGGCAGCTCGAGCGTGGCCGAGGTGTTGTTCTGGAATTCGAGCAGCACCTGGAACAGCGGTGAGTGGTCGGTCGACCGAGCGGGGTCGAGTACGTCGACCAGTCGCTCGAACGGGACGTCGGTGTTGTCGAAGGCGGCCAGATCGGCTGTGCGGGTGGAACGGAGCAACTCGGTGAACGAGAGCCCCGGTGCCACCTCCGTACGCAGAACCAGCGTGCCGACGAACATGCCGACCAGGTCGTCGAGTGCCGCGTCGCCTCGTCCGGCGATCGGCGTTCCGACAGCGATGTCCTCGGTGCCGCTGAGGCGTGCCATCAGGATCGACCACGCAGCGTGTACGGCCATGAAGACGGTCGCCTCGTTGGCACGCGCGATCTCGACCAGTTCGGCATGAGTGGTGCGGTCGATCTCGAACCGAACGCTGTTGCCGCGCATCGACTGCCGAGCGGGCCGTGGATGATCGAGCGGCAGCGGCAGCACGTCGGGAAGATCCGCAAGGGCGGTCTTCCAGAATTCCAATTGTTGTGCCGCCAGAGACGACGGATCGGACTCGTCGCCGAGTACGGTGCGTTGCCAGATCGCGAAGTCCGCGTACTGAACAGCGAGCGGTGCCCACATCGGAGCGCCGGCCGCTGCGCGTGAACCGTAGGCGACCATGACGTCTCGCGCCAGTGGTGCCATGGACGCGCCGTCGGCCGCGATGTGATGCACGACGATCGAGAGCACGAACTCGTCCGGTGCCAGCCGATACAGGACCGCACGGAACGGTAGATCGGTCGAGACATCGAATCCCGTTGCGGCAGAGGCCGAGATGGCCGCCACGACCTCGGTGGCGTCCAGATCGACGACCTCGAGTTCGGTTCTCGCGGTCTGCGCGTCGAGGATCTTCTGCTCGGGGCGCTCACCGTGGGTGGGGAACACCGTGCGCAACGACTCGTGACGTTCGAGGACGTCCCCGACGGCTGCACTCATCGCGGCGATGTCGAGGTGGCCCGTCAGACGAACCGCGAGCGGGATGTTGTAGGCAGCCGACGCAACGTCGAACTGGTTGATGAACCACATCCGTTGCTGTGCCAGCGACAACGGAATCGAATCCGGTCGCGGCTTCGCGACGAGAGCGGGACGACGAGAGGCGCCGACCGGGGTGCTCAGTACCCGCACCGCAAGCGACTCGACCGTGGGTGCCTCGAACAGCGCGCGCACACTGATCGTGGTGTCCAGAGCGGAGTTGACTCGTGCGGTGAGTCTGGTGGCGCTGAGCGAGTCTCCACCGAGATCGAAGAAGCTCGCGTCGATACCGATGCTCTCGATTCCGAGTACCTCGCCGAAGATGTCGGCGATGATCTGCTCGGTCTCGTTACGCGGTGCACGCGAGTCGCTTCCGAGATGGAGATCGGGTGCGGGCAGCGCATTGCGGTTCAGCTTGCCTGCGGGCGTCAACGGAATCGAGTCCAGCGCGACGAACGCGGTCGGAATCATATGCGTCGGAAGCGAACTCGACACATGAGTGCGCAACGCTGTCGTATCGATCTGTTCGCCGGACCGCGGAAGAACGTACGCGACCAGAATCGTGTTCCCCGCGGGACCGTCGACACCGACGGTGGTAGCGAATTCGACCGACGGATCGTCGGTCAGCACAGCATCGATCTCGCCCAGTTCGATGCGGAAACCGCGCACCTTGACCTGGAAGTCGCTACGTCCGACGTACTCGAGCGTTCCCGACTCGGTCCACCGCACGACGTCGCCGGTGCGATACATCCGGGCACCCGGCTCGCCGTAGGGATCGGCGACGAAGCGCTCTGCCGTGAGGCCGAATCGGCAATGGTAACCGCGGGCAAGCGCGGGCCCGGCGAGATAGAGCTCACCTGCGACACCCACCGGTACGGGGTGCAGCCGCGTGTCCAGCACGACCTCGCGGAAACCGATTGTCGGCGAACCGATGTCGATGGACGAGTCGCGATGCAATTGATCGCTGATGGATGAGAAGATGGTCGCTTCGGTCGGACCGTACGCATTGAACATCCGGCGACCCGGTGCCCAGCGGGCCACGAGTTCCGGCGGACAGACGTCGCCACCGGTGGCGACGACTCTCAGCTCCGTCAGGCCGTCCGGATCCACCGATGCGAGTGCGGCGGGCGTGACGAACGCGTGCGTGACGTGCTGTTCCGCGAGCACGTCGGCCAGCTCGGCGCCACCGTAGACCGAGGTGGGCGCGATGACCATGGTCGCGGCACCGGAGAAGACCATGAGTAGTTCGAGGATGGAGGCATCGAAACTCGGTGATGCGAACGCGAGAACGCGCGCGTCGGGAGCGACCTGGAAACGAGTGCGCTCTTCCTCCGCCAGATTCGCCAACCCACGATGGGTGACGGTGACGCCCTTGGGCACACCGGTCGAACCCGAGGTGTAGATCAGGTATGCGACGTGGTCGACGTGCACGGGGCCGACGCGGTCGTTGTCGTCAACCGGCGTGGTCGAGCGTTCTTCGAGTTCGGCGAGCGTGTCGTCCTGGTCGAGAACAGTCCACCGGGCAGCGCCGAGACCGTCCACCGCGGGTGTGTGCGCGGACAGGGTGAGACCGAGCGACGCGTTCGAGTCGACGAGCATGTGCTCGACGCGGTCGCGCGGGTAGCTCGGATCGATCGGTAGGAATGCCGCACCGGTCTTGGCGACCGCCCAGATGCCCAGTACGGATTCGATGGAACGTGGCAGGGCCAGCGCAACAACGGTTTCCGGTCCGGCACCGCGAGCGATCAGAGTTCGGGCGAGAGCAGACGATCGCGCGTCGAGCTCGGCATAGTCGACCGTGCGGCCGTCGCTCCACAGTGCGGTGCCGTGCGGATTCGTCGCCGCTGCATCGGTGAAGATGTCCGGAAGGAGTCGAACTGCCTCCGACGACGGTCCCCGAACCGGTGCCAAGCGGACCAGTTCTTCCTCGGACAGCAACGACAGCGACCCGACACGTCGATCGGTGTCGGTGGCGATGGCATCGAGAACCCGGACGATTCTGTCGACCGTCGCAGCAACGACGCTGTGCTCGAACAACTCTGGCAGATATTTGGCCTCGATGTGCAGCCGATCGTCGACCATGGCGACCAGGGTCAGTGGATACTGCGCCGTGTCACTGCCGTCGTGCACATCGTGCACGTGCATGCCGGCGAGGTCCGTGTCGGCCGACAGGCCGGCTCGGTCCATCGGATACGACTCGAACACCGTCAGGGTGTCGAAGGCGACGGCCGGCCCCACAGCGCGCTGAATATCGGTGAGTCCGAGGTAGTGGTGATCGAGCAGAGCTGCCTGTTCGGTCTGTACCCGGTCCAGGTATTCACCGAGCGTCTCGGACGGATCGAGCAGGATTCGGACCGGCAGAGTGTTGATGAACAGACCGACCATGGACTCGATGTCCGAGACCTCCGGCGGGCGTCCGGACACGGTGGCACCGAAGACCACGTCGGAGCGTCCGGTCAGAGTGCCCAGCACCATCGCCCACGAGGCCTGCACCATCGAGTTCATCGTCACGCCACGTTCGCGAGCGACGCCACGCAACCGGTTCGTCTGCTCCACATCGAGCGAGATCAACGAACGGCCGGCCAACGTCGATTCCTGGCGCCTGCTCTCGACCGGGGTCAACAATGTCGGCTCGGAAAGCCCTGCGAGGGCATCGGTCCACGCGGTGAGCGCGGTCGAGCGATCACGCTTGGACAACCACGACAGGTAGTCGCGATATGCCGGTACGCGCGGAAGCACGGTGTCGTCGCCGTCGACCACGTAGAGCGTCAACAGGTCCTTGAGCAGCAGCGGCGTGGACCAGCCGTCGAGCAGAATGTGGTGGTTGGTCATCACCAGACGCCACTCGCCCGGCGCCACCGTGATGAGCATGAAGCGCAGGAGAGGGGCCTGCGCCATGTTGAATCGGGTGGCTCGGTCGTCGTGCTCGATGCGATCGAGCTCGACAGCTCTGTCGTCGCCGTTCAGTTCGGTCAGGTCGAGCGCGGTCCACGGCACGTCCACGTCGTGGTGAACGATCTGGATCGACTCGCCGTCGCTGTTGTGCACGAAGGCGGTGCGTAGGTTCGCGTGTCTTCTCAGCAACGCCTGCGCGGCACGTCGGAAGCGTGCTTCGTCGACGCTTCCGCGCAACTCCAGCACCAACTGGACGATGTAGGCGTCGACGGACTGATCCGACAACTCTGCGTGGAACAGCAGCCCGGCCTGCAAGGGCGTCATGGACCAGATGTCGTCGAGTGTGGGATAGACCCGCTCGAGGTCGTCGATGGAACTCTGATCGAGGCGCACCAGGTCCAGATCGGACGGCGTGAAGCCACCTGCTTCGGGCCGTTGAGCATGCCGTGTCAGAGCGGTGAGTGCCTGCCGCCACAGCTCGGTCAGTTCCGTGACGTCGTCTGCGTCGAGCACCCCGGTGGGGAACGCGAACGTGGCCTCGAGCCGAGGGCCGGTCGGGGTGGCAGTGGTGACGGCGTTGATGTCGAGCACTGCCGCGACCGGAAGATCGTCGTCCTGCGAGTCGCCGACACCGGAGTCCTCGACGGGTAGCCAACCGTGTCCGCGCAGCTCATCCGGAATGTCCGTGCTGTAACGACCGAGGTAGTTGAAGCTGACCTGGGGTGCCGGGAAATCACGAAGGGCGGCGGCACCGTCCTCGTCCAGGTAGCGCAGCATGCCGTAGCCGATGCCATGATCGTCGACGGCCAGTAGCTGTTCCTTGACCGACTTGATCAGTGCGGCGGCTGCAGCGCCACCGGCAAGCGCATCGTCGATGTCGATGCCGTCGAGAGTCAGCCGCAGCGGGTAGATCGTGGTGAACCATCCGATGGTGCGGCCGAGATCGGCACCCGGCACGACGTGGTCCTCGCGGCCGTGGCCCTCCAGTGAGATGAGTGCGTCGTCGACGATCACCCCGCGGTTGCGCCGCCATACGGTCATTGCGAGTGCCAGTGCAGCGAGCAGGCCATCGTTGACGCTGCCGCGGAAGGCGTCGGGCAGCGCTTTCAGCAGTCCCTCGGTGACGTCGGTGGACAGCGCCAGTTCGACTTTGTCCACCGTCCGGTACACGTCGATCTCGCGATCGAGTGCACGTGACCCGATCAGAGGATCGGGCTGAGCCAGAACCTGTTGCCACACGGCCAACTCGTCGCCGCGGGTGGCAGTGACCTCACGCAATCCGTGCGCCCAGCGGCGCATGGACGTGCCGACAGGTGCCAGCTCAGGAGTGTTCCCGCCGATGATCTGGGCCCACGCCGAGGCGAGGTCTGGAACGAGGATCCGCCAGGACACGCCGTCGATCACCAGGTGATGAGCGACGACGAGCAGCCGACTCCCCTCGGACCCGGCGTCGAACCACACCATCTGGATCATCACGCCGGAATCGGGAGCAAGACGCCCGACGGCTGCGGCCGCCTCGGTCGTGGCCTGATCCGAGAACTCTTGTCCGTGAACAGTTGTCGACGAGACGCGGCGCACGACGGACTGCGCCGTGACCGATCCGACCGGAAGAACTTCCATCGACGGGGCGTCGCCGCGGTGCAGTACGCCGCGGAGCATGTCGTGGTGGTCGAGGACGGTCTGGACAGTCGCCTCGAGCACATCGAGTTCGATGTCGCCCGGAAGCGTGAGTACGGCGGTCTGGGTGTGCTGATCGAGCACGGCCGTGCGGTCGAGCATCCAGTGCACGATCGGGGTGGCCGGAACGTCTCCGACCCCGCCACCGGGAAGCTCCTCCAGCACGACGGGGACGGTGCCGTCACCGGAGGCGACCACCTCGGCGAGCGCCGCTACCGTCTTGTGCTCGAACACGTCTCGTGGCGACAGGGCCAGCCCTGCTGCCTTGGCGCGCGAGACCAGCTGAATGGACATGATGCTGTCTCCGCCGAGCGCGAAGAACGAATCGTCGACGCCGACGCGGTCCAGCCGGAGAACTTCGGCGAACAGTCCGGCCAGAGTCTTCTCGACCGCATTCTCTGCATCACGACCCGAGGTGACCTGAGCGGACCAATCGGGTTCGGGTAGTGCGGTGCGGTCGAGTTTGCCTGCCGGGGTCAGCGGAATCGACTCCAACATCACGAACGCCGACGGCACCATATGCGCAGGCAACACCGAACCGACATGCTCACGCAGAGCACCCGCCTCGACACTGCTACCGGACACCGGCAACACATACGACACCAACACCGTCGACCCAGCAGCAGACTCACGTCCGATGGTCACCACGAAATCGACACCCGCAACCGCAGCCAACACCGAGTCGATCTCACCCAACTCGATCCGGAAACCACGCACCTTCACCTGAAAATCGCTACGCCCCACATACTCCAACGCACCCGAAGCATTCCACCGCACCACATCACCGGTGCGATACATCCGCGAACCCA